>JBNKGY010000044.1:0-22653 GCA_050290065.1 Marinilabiliaceae bacterium | reverse complement strand
CGCATCACTGCCCTGTGGTCTGCACTATGTGCTCTTGATGTAGCAACCAATGTTTTTTGATCTTCCTCACTAAGTATTAGTTTTCTTCCAGTCCTTGCCATAGGACAAAGATAATATTAATTCGGCTATTATGCAATCTTTACACTAGCCTGAATAATTCACAAATATTTCTATTCCAACCTTCAACAGCCCGCCATCTTTGATCGTCCTAAGATTTTATTTTATCAAAATAGATCGCTATTCCCCAAAAATAAAATCTTGCGGTTGCCCAAACCTGACAGACATTTGAAGGTCTCATAACGAAAATTCATGAATCAAAGATCAGCGAAGCTAATTAATCAGGCTAGGTGAAAATAATTTGTGTATTATTTCCGCCACACATGGCATAAAAGTCACCAACAGTTAACACATCACTTACCTCTTCGTATAAATCCTCCTTACTCAATTTAAACATATCCATGGCCAGTTTACAGGCATATATTTCTCCTCCACCGGCTGTTATCATCTCCAAAAATTCATCAACCGGAGGAATATCTAATTCCTCCAGTTGCTTTTTCATCATTGCAGAAACTCCAGATTCTACCCCAGGGATACCACCTAACCAGGTGGGAAACGACAAACCTCCAGGCATTCGCATAGAAGGATTACCTACAGTAGCTGTGTGTAATTTCTTCATTTGTTTCTTTGTTATGGCATCTAAACCAAAAAAAGTAAAAAATAATTTGGCTTCAATACCCTCCATTACTGCTCCATTAGCCAAAACCAGTGTAGCGTAAACATCTTCAATTGATCCTTTAGCACATATGATGCATACTTTTTTCAACGGATTTTCTTCTTTGTTCATAGCTTGTTAATTTAATTTTTCGGCAAGAAGACGATGATTGAAGCTGTATAATCATTTGCGAAACGAATATGACACCCGATGAAACCGTCTTCACTCTATTGATTATTACACACAACTTGCTGGTTTGGGGATTCCTGCAATTTTTGAGGAATATTTAAGCGGTCCTCCTGGGAATAACTTATACAATCCTTTAATATCAACTATTCCTGATTTTCCCACCTTACGAATAGTTAAAACTTCACCAGCCTTAAACTTTTCTCGTAAATACTTAAGTACCTCAAAATGTTTGTCAGAAAGCTCAATACCTATTTCTTTTGCGATAGCTTCTGCAATTTCCTTATCCCATTGCGAAGGATCTGTCATATAACCTTCTTCATTTACATCTACTGTTTTACTAGCAATTACCATCTGTCCCATAATGTTTGTTTTATTAGTTTTTAGAATCCAGAATATTATTATATCAAAAACGAACAATCATTGAGCATCAACTTACTCTTTTAGAAAAATCATGCTCTATTAGACATATTTTTCATAAATGTGACCATAAACCCAATGGCCTTTTTCATCTCTGGTTTATTAAGCTCGCGCATCAGCTTAAATATTGAATATTCAGGCACATTATTGGTTTCCATACTACTATAAACCTTAAGTGCATTTTGTAATGATTGCATCATCTCCGGTTGCGTCAGGGTTTTAACTGTATTTAATATCATTACAATATTATCCGCCAGTAAACGAACATCATCTCTTGAAAAATTAGTAACTATATTGTCAATGATTTGGCCTGTTTCCTTAAAAAATTCGAAATACCCCTTTTGCTCAAATTCATTAAGTTTACCTGTAAAATCGATGATCGACGCCCTGACAATTGGTCCGGCATCTTTTGCCAAATCAACCGTACTTTCGAATAAGGAAAGCATAACAGATATATTATCAATGTTTTGCAAAAGCTTAATTCCCAGATTTTTCATCTGATCAATATCCATTTCAACCTGTTGATTTTCTAATTCAATAACAGCTGTATCGTACATATCTTTCCCTACAATCTGCAAATCAGCTAATAAATCTTCCACACTTTCTGCTTTTCGATTCTGCTGATTCAGGCTATCTAAAACCAAATCCATTTTATGATTGAGGGAATTGATTTGTTCCTGTATATTTTGCTCATTCATATTACCTGTTTTTAATTTTAGAATGTCACTCTTTTCTTACCTGCCATTGTCATGTCTGCCTCAACCGGAAGCTCTTTACCTTTCAGAAGAATATGCCAGTATATCCATCTGAACATTATTTTACCGTAGTGATTAATTTTTGTATTCTTTAAAAGTCCGAATGGCCCTATCCCTGGCAATGGGAAAGTCCCTGGCAAAGGTTCTGTATCATAGTTAAAATCAATTAATGCTCCTTTTCCATATCCGGTTTCAATATAACAATTGGCATGCCCATCGAATTTGGCTGTTAACGGACGATCTTCAATGGCATTCATCAGGTTTTCGAATAATATTTCCGATGCAAAATGAGCCACAGAACCAGCTTTTGAAGTTGGGATATTGGCTGCATCTCCGATAACAAAAATATCCTGATGATCTCTCTGCTGTAATGTTTGTTTATCTGTGAATACAAAATTCAAATCATCACCCAATCCGCTCCTTTCAACCATTTCATCACCCATATTTACAGGTACGATAGTAAGGGTATCGAACTCAACTTCACGCTCATCATAGGATACCAATGTTTTTCTTTCATTATCAACTCGTTCTATATAAAAGTCTGCCACCACATTGATATTTTTTTCAACCAACAACTCTGATAACATTTTGGTAGCTATAGGTTTAGTAAATACACCTGGCATGGGAGTTACAATTGTAATATCCACTTTATCTCTGATACCCTTTTTAGTAAAAAATTCTTCTGCCAAAAAAACAAACTCAAGCGGAGCAACAGGACATTTATATGGAATCTCGGTTATGGCCATTACCAGTTTACCTCCCTGCCAGCTTTTAAAATGCTTTTGTAAAGCCATCGCACCTTCAAGTGTGTAAAAATCAAATATATCTTTATACCACAATTCCTCTTTTAAACCTGGTGTTTCATCAGGACGGGTTCTTGTTCCTGTGGCAATAATAAGAAAGTCATAATGTAGCACCTTACCTCCATTCAGCAATACCTGTTTATTATTTGCATCAACCTTATCTATTCCGGTATACATTACGTTTACCCCAACAGGAAAAAAACTACTCTTAGGTTTTCTCACATCTTTCTCATGATAAATTCCAAAAGGAATAAATAAAAATCCCGGTTGGTAATAATGAGTTCTGTGTTTATCAACAATTGTGATATCCCAATCTTCCCTTTCCAAAGCATTTCTTAGCTTATTAGCCATCATGGTACCTGCAGTACCTCCTCCTAGTATTACAATTTTTTTCATATTGAACGATTTAAACCTAATATTTTATGTATTTTGAAGTGTCCCTTTTTCAGCGATAAGGATTTATAGTTAAGAATAATAACTTATGCCCCACTGAAATACACTAGAAAGATAATGCTACAAACCAACACTTTATGACAACAGGATGGTAATAAATATCATTTTATGATATATATCAATTAGTTACAATAAATAAGGTGATAAACATCAAGTTATGGATCCAAAATGCAGCTGTGAAGCATGTGAACTTAAAGAATTATTTTTTCAGAATGTATCTACTAATGAAATGATGAGCCTGTGTAATAGCAGGGTTGAGAAAAACTATGAAAAAGGTGATTTTATTTTGGAACAAGACAAACACATTGAAGAATTCATATATTTAAAAAGCGGACTTGTTAAATTATTTGTTACCAATCATGACGATAAAGAGCAAATTCTTTCTTTTGCCAAACCTTTTGATTTTGTAAGCTTACTGAGTTTATTCTCTCAAAAGCACCATAGTTATTCCGTAATGGCTATTGAAGAATCTACAACTTGCAATATTTCCATAAAAAATATCAAGCGATTAATCGATGAAAATGGAAAATTCTCCATGAGCATACTTGAAAAATTAAGCAAAGTAAGTGATGCAGTAATTAAAGAATCATTGGAAATAAGACGCCGGAATCTCCGTGGGCGTATTGCTTACGTTTTATTGCATTTTGCAAATGATATCTACAAAAGTAATAGTTTTGAATTGCCTGTAAGTAGAAAAGAAATCGCTGAGTATATTGGTATGACAACGGAAAATGTGATTCGTGCTCTTACTGAATTTCGAAAGGATGGTGTTATCAAAATATTTGGGAAAGTAATTGAGATTGTTGAATATAATAAATTAGTACAGATTTCAGAACATGGGTAAACCTTGCACATCATAATTCCTGTAAAACAAATTTTTAAATGCATTTCATAAAAACATCTAATTATTTGATACATCACTGATATAGATGTTTATCAATTCCCCTGACCTTTCACATATTTTCTGTACAGATTATTCCCTACCTTGCATTCTAAAAATAAATTATCATGTTTGAAAAAGAAATATACGTCAATCGACGCAAAAGACTTAAAACTAAAATTAATAAGGGACTGGCAATATTCATGGGAAATGTAGATGCCAGCATGAATTACACAGACAATACCTATCATTTCAGGCAAGACAGCACCTTTCTTTATTTTTTCGGATTAGATATACAGGGATTAATTGGAATCATAGATTTCGAGTCCGGAGAAGAAATGCTATTTGGAAATGATTTTTCGGTAGAAGATATTGTTTGGATGGGGCCTCAGCAAAAACTTGCAGACAATGCAAAAATGGTTGGTATTCATCAAACCTATGCCTTGGGTAAAATTCAGGATGTAATAAAAAAAGCCCAATCTCAAGGACGAACCATTCATTTTACTCCGCCATATCGTGGTAAAAATATGATTTTACTCGGTGAACTGATCGATATTCATCCTGCAAAAGTGAGAGGAATGGCATCTCTGGAATTGATAAAAGCCTGTATCAGCATGCGGTCAGTAAAGGAACCTTGTGAAATTGTAGAAATGGAAAGACACATGGCTACTGCGTATCAAATGCATACCACTGCCATGAAATTAGCACATCCGGGTATATCTGAACAGGAAATTACCGGTAAGTTAGAAGGTATTTCTATGTCGGGTGGTGGTATTATATCTTTTCCTGTAATTTGTTCGGTTCGGGGAGAAACATTACACAATCACTATCATGGAAATATATTAAAACAAGGAGATTTGTTGCTTGTTGATGCCGGTAGTGAATCTCCATTGCATTATGCTACGGATCATACCCGAACCTCTCCGGTAGGTGGTAAATTTACTGAGAGACAAAAAGATATTTACCAAATTGTTCTGGATGCCAACAACACTGCATTGGAGGCTACAAAACCTGATATAACTTATCGGGAAGTTCATCTGATTGCAGCCAAAACAATTGCTTCCGGTTTAAAAGAACTGGGTATAATGAAAGGTGATATAGATGAAGCGGTGGCAGCAGGAGCTCATGCCTTATTTATGCCACATGGCTTAGGACATATGATTGGATTGGATGTTCATGATATGGAAGACTATGATGACACATTGGTTGGTTATGATGATGAAGTAAAACGTAGTTCTGAATTTGGACTAAAATCTTTACGCATGGGGCGTAAACTCAAACCAAATTTTGTGGTTACAAACGAACCTGGCATATACTTTATTCCGGCCCTTATTGATAGTTGGAAAGCTGAAAATAAGTGTTCCTCATTTATTAATTTTGACAAAGTAGATACATATAAAGGATTTGGTGGCATCAGGCTCGAAGATGATGTTTTAATAACCGATACTGCCAGCCGTATATTAGGACAAAGAATTCCGATTAAAATTGAGGATGTTGAAAAGATGGTGAACGCGGAAAGAAGATAATCACAATAAATCCCCTGCCAATTATAAAACCTGACGGGGGATTCAATTAACCTACCTTAGACATAAATACATCATCACGCTGATTATCTGCCAGTTGTTATTTCATGTTTCATGTATTTTTTAAAAGGAAAAGTTTTCTTCCTTGAGTCTGAGTTTGATTAAAATTTTAGAATTTATTTCATTATATATTGTATTTGAAGGTAATCGATCGAATGTTGTTTCAAACTGCTTATAAACATTACAATGAATAGTGAGGTTCAACTATCTTTTCAAAAGAAAAGCAATCTATTAATTCGGTTGCATTTACATTCCCGGAGGATCTTCAGGAGTGGTAGTATCTTTTAGCTCTTCCTCCCGATGATAGTTTATTATTACGCCAACACACTTACTCAATTCTTTAAAGTTTTCAGGATTTTTGGGTGTAATTTCAACAATTATTCTTTGCGTTGCACCAAAACTAATACTTATAGAAGAATCATAATTATCTTCTGAGTTATCCCAAAGCACTGTTCTATTTTTGAAATCTATTATTTTAACTTCAAAATCACCCAATTCTTCATCCTTACAAACATTAATCTGGTATCCCGTACCTCCATAAAACAAATGTATAAGCTGCAGTTTTTGATTAGGCTGAATTTTATAGCTTCTGGCTAAGGATCTTTTACTGAAAAAAGAATCATCAACATCACAAAACGAAAATACTTCTTTGCAAGTCTGAGCTTTAGTAAGGCCAACAAAAAACAAATGGAAAACAAAAAGAAACAGGAACCCTTTTATAAAAAATGTATAAACGTATTTCATAGCATTTATTAATATTAGTCTGGTTAACAAATAAAGATGTGTTGTTTAAAAGTACAAATAATTATATCACTTTAAAACTTTTTTCTATATAAATAAATTATAAGCGAAAAATATATGATTAGTGAAAATAGAGCTATAATACATACATTAAAGATCCAGGTACGAACCAAAATACTACCCAGTTTTTTATAGGGTGCATAATAATGAGAGCGACCATATGGATTTGCTGAAATATAATATCCAGGTTGAAATTTTCTGATCATATCTCCCCCAATATATAGATACTTATTATAATCATTTAACTTAAGAACAAACTCAGATAACTTTTGATTATAATAATCTTGTTTGAAGTATTTAAGAGTATTTTTTTGCCTTATTTTTTCAATATCCGAATAATATCCCTTCAGCTTAAGCCTCAACCATTTTTTAATTTTTTTTGTAGATTTATATAGTTGATGTACATTTTCTGGTTCAATTTTAATATTAGTAAATTCGTTTTGTATCTCTGGAAATTTTAGAATAAGTTCTTTAATCATCAGGTTTATTTCTTTTGCCTTGGATATTGAACTTTCATTCTGGAACTCACTAAGTATTGTTTCAAGTTTAGGAAGAAACAAATTTGCATGATATATTGCTTTGCTTTGTTTTACATGCAATTCTGTGAGCCCTGTATCATACTTATTTTCTGTAAATTGAAACATTACTAAAGCTTCATACGCCCATCTTGAAATATTAACATCTGCATAAATAGGAACATATCTTTTGGAAGATAAAGAATGGTGAATTTTATCAAAATCGAGAATGGCACCTGCTAATAATATCTGTGGAATCAATAAAAAAGGAATTGTAATATATATTGATAGAATAGATTTTAAACTGGCTGAAATAAGCAGACCAATAAGGCTGGATGAAAAGGCTGTTATCCATAAAATAAGCACATACCCCCAAAACAAACCTTTTATCTCCAGTATTGTATTCCCAACAAATACAAACAACAACACTTGAATAAAATTTACAATGGACACATATAACACTTTTGAATTTACATAAGACCATGGACTTAAACTTAAAAATGACTCACGCTTAATTATCTTTAGGTCTCTATGTATTTCACTTGCACTTAATATTAATCCTAAAAAAAGTGCAACAACAACACTAATAAACAAATATGCAGGAATATTATCGTTTTCTATGAAAGAGTATTTATGCGTAACCCCATCTGTAAATTTCAGAAAATATGACATAATAAATGCCAGAATAGGGGCTCCGGAAAAAATCATTAACAAATACTGTGTATCAGCCAGCCTCGTCATACTATTCCTTTTAAAAAACAATAGAAACTGTTTAAAAGATCCGGGAATATATGTATTGCATTCTCCAAGATTTTTTGGATTAAGTATTAGTTCTTTTTCCTGGGATTTTTTCAAAAATAACTCATGCCATTCTATATTCTTAACCGCTCTGCTATTTAGTAAATCTCCACTATCAGATTTTTGTTTATATTCGAGCAATTCAAATATATGCTCTGGATTATATTGTCCATAATTCAGCGAATCATCCTCAATAGAATCAGCTAAACCCAAATGCTTTTTAAAATAAGATGATGCTGTTATTGGATTTCCGTAATAGGCAGCATATCCATTCTCATCAAGAATTAAAAGAGTATCAAATAAAAAGAATAGTTCAGATGTTGGCTGATGAACATTAATAATAACAATACTCCCTGACGCAGAAATCTGCTTCAACAACTTAACCACTAATAAGGCATCAGATGATGACAATCCAGATGTAGGTTCATCAACAAATAATACGTTTGGGTTCCGAACTACCTCAAGTGCAATATTGAGCCTTTTTCTTTGCCCTCCGCTAATAACCTTTTCAAGTGGATTCCCAACCTTTAGATCTTTAATCTTTGAAAGCCCCAGTTGGGATAAAGTATCATTAACTAATTCTTCTATTCCTCCTAATGACAGATCGCTTCGACATAATTGTGTACTATATTTCAAATTCTGAAAAACCGTTAATTCTTCAATTAATAAATCTTCCTGAGGAACAAATCCGATATGCTTCTTTAGCATATCAATATTTTCATGAAGTTCATTCCCATTAAGAAATACTTTTCCAGAATCCGGCTTCATCATTCCACTTAGCAGGTTAAACAAAGTTGTTTTGCCAGAACCGCTACCGCCCATTACTGCCATCAACTGTCCGGAAACCACCTTAAATGACAATTCTTTTACTCCTAAATTTGTCCCCTTAAAGTTTTTACATAATCGATATGCATCTAATTCATAAGAATCTTGCTCTTTACTAATGAATTTTCTTTCCAAATCGCCAAAAAACAATGGTTCCATAGCAGATGATTCAATAACTCCTCCAAGTGAAAAACGATAGGTTTTTGCAGGAAATACTACACGACCGTTAATTTGAATTTTATTCTTTCCTCTATATTTTATTAGAAATGATTTTATGGATGAAACATATAAAGCAAATATTTTTCCTTTAAGTCCATCTTTTTGATACATCCGAAAAGAATGGAGCTTAAACCTTTTAAAATCACCAATAACAATAATTGAATCTCCTACATCACCTACCACCAGGTCATCTCTTAAAAAAGCAGTTATGTTAAATATATCCTTTGGTGGAAGCTCAAATACATTTTCAACATATTTAAGTTGTTCTGATAGGCTACAAGTACTATTCTCACCCTCATCAATAAATTCATTTTCTATCACATAACTTAATATTGATATATACAGTTTAACCTTTTGACTTTTGGTCAATTCCATATAAAGTAGCTTAACTATATCTTCTATTTGTTGCTGAATAAACTCTTGATTGCTGTCAGTAGAGATAAGGTGATCCACAAAATCTTTATAATAATCAAGCATTTCGTGCTTTACCCTGTTTGATACACGTAAATTTAAGTAACTATCCAGATATGAATAATCGTGTTTTGAAAAGTTCCTATTCCCCTGAATAAAAAACAAACTGAAAAGTTCTACAATATTTTTCAGTGTAATATATCTTAAGTATGTTTCCATAAACCATGCAAATTACCTTATCATTCACCCCTGAAATATATTTTAAGCAACAGAACTAAAAATATGCTCCCACTTCAACCTTAGTTAATTTCTCTGCTATCAACTAATCTAAACTCTGTTCTCCTGTTTAATGCTCTTCCATTTGGATTATCACTTCCATCAGGCAATGTATTTGAAGCAACTGGAATTGTTTCTCCAAAACCTATGGCCTTTAACCGGTACTTATCTATTCCTTTACTAACCAGGTATTCCACAACTGATTCCGATCTTTGCTTGGATAATCTCAGATTATATCTTGAGCTTCCTACATCATCAGTATGCGACCTTACCTCAACTAATAAATCTTCATAATCCTGCATGAGTCTTAATAATGTCTGATTAAGCACCTCTTTACTCTCTTCACTGAGCTCTGTGTTATTAAATTCATAGTATATATTTTCCAATACTATTGGATTATTACTAATAGTTTTAACGGCTATTGGTTTAAGTTTTATGTTCAACTCCTTCAACCCAACTTGCCTGATGTCAATAGTTAACTTCTTATCCAGCACTCTGCTATCATCAACAAAAACTTCATATTCAAAACCTTTGGGAACCAGAAATTTGAATTTCCCACTATCATCAGTTATTTGTTTACAAATAAACACTAGGTTACTTGTATCCTTTTTTAAAAATAAATTCACTTTTGCGCTATCCAATCCTAAAGATTTTCCCATATCTGAAATATCCTTAGCCCCTTTAGACATTAATTTATTTAAGTCAAATTTATTACCAATAATACTACCTTGGACCCAAACTTTTTCAACATCAGATGTTTCCCATTCAAATATATCATCACAGCATGTTGAATGAGTTAAAGAAATTCCTCCAGGTCTGTTAGATGTAAAAAAGCCTTTATTTCCTAACTGATGTTCTGTATAATATAAATCATCATATTCCGAATTAATAGGATATCCAACATTTACAACTTCATCCCAATTTACCAGGTCTCCTTTGATATGAAATACATCCAAACCTCCAATTCCAGGCCATCCATTTGAACTAAAAAACATTCTATGGTTATCTGTATCATAGTATGGAGTTGTTTCATCTCCAAAGGTATTGATGTAAATTCCTGCATTTATTGGCCTTTGGTATGTCCCATTCACCACATCATAAATGGTATACCAAATATCAGTACCGCCATACCCTTCGGGTCTATCAGATACAAAGTAAATAACTTCAAGATCCGGATCATAACAAGTTCCAACAGCAGGTTCTGATGCCGAATAATCCGGAATATTAATTTCATCATTCAGCATCTGAGGATTCCCCCATTTACCTCCAATTTTATTCGATACATATAGATGACAAACCATTTTCCCTTTCCAGTTTTTTCTACATTGAGTATAATAAAATCTATTCCCATCCAATGAATAAACACCATCCCCAGTATCATATTCGTTTGAATTAAAAAACGGATTAGATGCCTTATACCCTCCCTTCCATTTTCCGTTTTCTCTTTTAGCTATCTGAAATCTTCTTCTGGGAATCTCCTGGTCAATATTGAAATACATCAGTGAGTCGGTATTACTTGAAGAATAAACAAAAACAGAATCTGACAAGAAAAAAGGATTGAATTCTACATGCGCATGATTAATTGATTCATTTAAACGGCTTACATTAATTCTCATTAATGAATCTTTTAAATTCATAGCAAGCTCACAACCCATACGTTGATTATCAACCATCTCTTCAAAAAATCGCGGCATCCATTTTTTTTGTTTTCTTATCCTAAGGGAATTTAAAAGATTAAATGCTTCCAGATGACGTCCCAGTGATTTTGCACAAATGGCCTTATAATAAATATATAATTGACCTTTTTTGCTTCTTGTCAATGATAACTTATCGAATGCATAATAGGCTTCACGATAATTACGTGATTTAAGTAACTGACAAGCCAAAGCCCATTGATACTTCTTTTTTCCCGGATATTTATTAACCAGAAACTGATAAAATAGTATTGACGAATATGTATCCCCCTGAATTGCTGCACTCCTGGCATAACCCTTAATTTGCCAGAGTTTTAAATCATCTAAGTTATAGGGTTGAGCTGATATACATATATTTAACACTATTAAAAGAGTAAACGAATTTAATATCTTAAGCATGGTAAGGTTATTTTCTTTAGTAAAGATGAGGGACGCTGATAAATAAACGTCAATTCTACAGCGTTTGTAAAAATATTAGTAGTTTTCAATCCCGACATATCAAAATCAAAACTCACAAAAGTTTTCCAGTTATGATATCCGAGTCCTAATAAAAATATGGCTGATTCAAACTCTCTGTTAAAACCATCTCTAAAATAAGCTCCAACACTAACATTATTAAATCCCGATTCATTTGACTTCAATTCAACACCAAAATTACTCCCTATTACAAATTCAGATGACTTATTTTGAATGGTGTAATAAGTCTGAGGTAATACAAAAACCCCACTATTAAAGGTATATTTAAAGGATCCATGCCAATTCAATCGCATTTGAATTTTCGTATTGGTATCCAGAAAATAATCATTGGGTTGATTTAAATGATAAACAGCCATTCCAACAGAGCCTAAATAATTATCTGATTGATAATTCCATAATCCTCCAATATTTAAATCGAAATATGAAGAGGATGAATAATCAAAATTCTCTGATAACGGCAAACTTGAATTAAATCCTCCCTGGTCTCTATCGTACTGTTCCGGAAATGATAAATACTGATAGCTCAGCTTTCTTGAAACAATTCCAAATTGCATTCCTAAACCAAGGTAAGATGCTTCAGAAACGCGTATCATACTACCCATAGAAAGATAAGCCTTATTGGAGGGGATTGAAATGCCGGATGAAAAATCATAATTATATTGAAATCCAGCCCCTATTACGCTATTATCTGATTTAAAAGATCTGTCGTAAGAAACACTAAATGTATTTAAAGGCTCAGCAAAATACAGTCCTTGACTACGCGTATTACTAATAAAGCGCCAATCACCATTAATAATACCAGTTAATGCAGGGTTCAGGTTCATTGGTGATGAAAAAAACTGCGAATAGTGCACTATTTGACCTTTAATGCTATTTGACAATATAATCAAAATTAACACCATAATCCTGAAATAGAAATCTCTCATCATTCTTTGGATTTTAATAGGAAATTAGTAATTTAATTCCATCTAATCAAACAACAACTCAAAAAAAAACTATAATGGTTTATTCCTCTTGTTTAATTAAAGCCGACTTTACTAAACTATTATACATAGGACTATTAACTTCTTTCTCAATACTTTACCCAACACAATCCTTCTCTCAGATCATCGTTAATTTTACAGTTGACCAAACAGATGGCTGCGCTCCTTACATTGTACAATTCAAAAACCTGACTGAAAATAATGATAACTATAACTATGTTTGGGATCTAGGCAATGGAAATACCTCTGTATTGAGAAATCCAACAGCTACATATGCTACAGCTGGTTCTTATACAATATCACTAACTGTCTACAACAATAATGAATCAGAAATCCTGACAAAAAGTAATTATATAAACGTTTTTAATCCTCCTTCTGTTGATTTTTCAGTTAACGGCGCCCATGAAGGTTGCACCCCACTATCCATTGAGTATACTAGTACAATAACGCCTGAAACATCTGGCAATAGCTTTACATGGGATTTTGGAGATGGCATGATCAGCAATGAAAAAAATCCGATCCACAACTATGAAACTCCCGGCATTTTCAATGTTACATTTATATCAGAAGATAATCATGGATGTATTAGTAAAGCAACGTATGAGAATCTGATTACAGCTCAAAAACCGACTGCCATTTTTGAATCATCTGAAAAACTTTCATGTAATGGATCTTTAACTACAGAATTTAAAAACCAGTCATACGGACTGGGAACATTAGAATACAAATGGAATTTTGGTGATGAAGAAAGTTCTAGTGAGATAAATCCCATTCATTTATTCACTGAAGCCGGCAATTATTCTGTATCATTAAATATTACTGACAATTTGGGTTGTAAAGATTCATTACTTAGAGAGAATTATATTGATATAACCAACACAATGGCCTCGTTTGCTTTTGATAGAGATACTGTTTGCACGAATGAATTAATCCAATTCACAAATAACTCGATCAACAATCGAAAAAATGAGTGGTTTTTTGGCGATGGACAAGTATCCTCTGAGACAAATCCATCACACCGTTATAATTCTCCGGGATTATATACAATTCGATTAAATATTGAAAATTACACCTGTAACAGTGCAATTGAAAAGCAGATTTACGTTGAGGATGTTATTGCTGATTTCTCTGTTTCTGATAGTTTTAGTTGCAAAGCCCCAATAAATATACAATACCAATCATCAGGTGAAAATATTGAATCCTATAATTGGAAGTTTGGTAACGGAACTACATCGAGCCAGGCTAACCCAATTAATACTTTTGAGTTAAACGATTACCTGAAAAAAAATGGAAAACAAACATACACTGATACTTTAATTGTTGTAAGTATACATGGTTGTACAAACAAAATAATTAAGACTAATGCAGTTACAATTCATATCCCTCGAATTTCAATTACATCGGATAAACCCAATATGGGTTGTAAACCTCTACAATTGAATTTTACTGAAACCATAGATTATGATACCGATATAGATAAATTCGAAAGTAGATCCTGGACTCTTGATGATCAGGAAGTTTCAACAGCCCCATCTTACTTCAATAGTTTTGAAGATGTTGGCATATATAATCTTCAGCTTACCTCTGTTACTCAACTTGGATGTATTGCTACCGCATCAACTGAAATATCTGTTGGCCAGCCACAGAATCCTGAATTCACAGTTAAAGACAAAACTATATTTTGTGCCAGTGAAACAGTAGAATTCAATGACCTTTCCTCTAATAAAGAAGAAATTAATGATGTTGTTTGGGAGTTTGGAGATGGAGAACAAAGTTTTTTTGGCTTACCATTTCATCAATATGCTGATACTGGTTATATGGATGTAAAATTAAAGGTATACCACAATGGCTGCCTTAGTAGTATCACTAAAGAAAAGGCTGTATACATAAATGGTCCCGTATTAAAGTTTAATCGTATTGAGATATGCGACTCTCCATTTCAAGCAAAATTTGCAATTGAATTAACCGATGCTGAAAACTACGAATGTGATTTTGGGGATGGAACAATCATCACATCTACAATACCAACTGTATCGCATGAATATGCAACAGAGGGATTGTACAAGGTTAAAATCACTTCTAATAACAGTGAAAACGGGTGTTCCTTTACGAATAAAAACAACATATATATTGCTCAATCTCATGCATTATTTGATACAATTAATGCTATCCCTTGTAAAAACACATTAATAACATTTAACCCGGAAATCAGTCAGGGAGCAACTGAATTTTTGTATAATAACCAACGGAAAATGTATTTATGGGATTTTGGTGATCATTCCCCGTTTGGATTCACAAATGAGACCGTTACACATCAATATAAAAGTGCCGGTGTTTACAATGCAAAATTAATTATAAATGATATAAATAGTTGCCCTGATACTATTACGAAAGAGATTGTTATTTACGATCCTGATCCGCAATTTTCTGTGAATTATTTAGAAGGATGTTTACCCGTAAAATTTAAATTTACTGATGAATCCGAAACTGAAAACACTATAAAACATTGGCTTTGGGATTTTGGTGATGGAAATACATCAATAGTTCAATCTCCCATTCATGAATTCCAGAATTTTGGAATTTACAATGTAAACCTCTCTATTACTGATGAAATGGGCTGTCAATCACAATCAACGATAAATCAGAAAATAAAAGCTACAGAGCCTGATGCCAGCTTTAAGACAACTAAAACCGGCACTTGTATTAACGACTCTATTGAGTTTTTTGACACCTCAATAAGCAATATTGAACAGTTTACCTGGAATTTTGGAGATGGAGAGACCAGTTCTTTTCGCAATCCCAAACATGCATATAAAGCAAAAGGAATATACGATGTATCACTTCATATCATTGATGATCACGGTTGCGAATTAACAAAAACATTACCGGCCTTCGTAAACGTACAAGAACCTCCAGTGGCTCAGTTCTCAAGCAGTAATACAAACGCCAATTGCTATCCTTTTCTGGTTAACTTCTATGATGAATCTGTTTCTGAACACCTTGGAAATTACAAGTGGTTTTTTGGAGATAATTTAACTGGTTCATCAATTAAAAATCCTCAACATATCTATACAAAACCTGACAAATATAACGTGAGTCTGATTGCATACACAACCAATGGTTGTGCTGACACTATAACGAAAAATGAATATGTTGAAATAAAAGGTCCTTATGCTGAAATTAACCTAAAGGACACAGCTTGCATTTATAATAACATTCTCTATTCACTGGAAAATAAAAAAAACCTTTCCACAATTATTTGGGATTTCGGTGATGGAAGTACCTCAAATGATACTTTATCGTATCACACCTATAACAGAAAAGGTAAATTTTATCCAAACCTGATATTGAATACAAACTCAGGGTTTGCCTGTAGAAAAGTTATTACTGATTCAATTTATATTAGCGAATTAACCTCTGATTTTACTTTCTCCGATGATTTAAATAAGGGATGTATTCCCTTTTCACCTCTTATTGTGAATAAATCTGTTAAGGCTAATAATTACTTATGGAAGACCTCTGACAATAAAGAATCAATAGAAGCTACGCCTGTTTTTAATTTCAATACTGAAGGTGAAAAACTTATCACACTAATTACAACTGATATTTCCGGATGTGAAGATACAAGCTCCTATTCAATTACCGCATTCCCTCTACCTGAAACCACAATTACTGCGGATACATTTATCTGCAGAGGTAGTAATATCAGTCTTTTAGCTGAAGGAGGCATCTCATTTAAATGGGATCATCAGAGCGATTTAGACAACCCTGACATCGATAATCCAATAGCAGAACCTTCATATACTACAAATTACAAAGTTAAAGTAACTGACTTACATCAATGCACGAGTGAAGATTCTGTTTTAATTACAGTTCAGCAAGTACCTGCTGTTGAACTTAATGATTCAACCATAATAATTGGAGAAACAATAAAACTTGACATATCGAACCCAGAAATACACGATTATTCATGGACACCAAAATCTAATATTTCGTGTTCAGACTGCTCTACACCAACAATATCCACTTTAGAGACTACCGAATTCAATGTTACAGTAACGGATACCAGCAACTGCTTCAATGTTGATTACCCTTACATTGTTAATGTACAGAAAAAATTCTCAGTGGATATCCCTACTGCATTTACGCCCAATGGCGATGGAATCAATGATATTGTTCAAGTAAAAGGTTGGGGCATTAAAGATCTTGTATTTTTACGAATCTTCAATCGGTTTGGACAAATAATTTTTGAATCAAATAATATTGATCATGGATGGGATGGATCATTTAGAGGAAAACCACAATCTTCTGATATTTACAATTGTGTTGTAAAAGTTAGAACCTATAATGACGAATTTTTAGAGAAAAAAGGAAACATTAAGCTTATAAGATAAAATACCTGTTTATGAATAATACAAATAAAGGACGGATACTGATTGTTGACGATAACCCTAAAAATATTCAGGTTTTAGGTAATATACTTAACGACAACCAATACACAGTTGAAATAGCACTTGGAGGAAAGGAAGCTTTAGAATGGTTAAAGGATGAGCAATTCGATTTACTTTTACTCGACATAATGATGCCTGAAATCAATGGCTTTGAAGTATGTAAAAATGTGAGAAGTAATTCAGATTTAGATCTTATGCCAATTATATTTCTGTCAGCAAAAACAGATAAAGATAGTACTGTTCAGGGTTTTAATCTGGGAGGTCAGGATTACATTACCAAACCTTTTGATATTCCGGAATTATTGGCCAGGGTTTCCACTCATATTGATCTAAAAAAAAGCAAAGAAGAAGTTGTCAAAACAAATAATGTGTTGGAAGAAAAAGTAAATCAAAGAACAAATGAATTAAGAGTATCAAATGAAAAACTATTAAGCATTACATTGAAAAAGGATTTATTTTTATCCTTCATTGGCAAAGAAATTTCAAAACCTCTTCATTCGATACATAAAGCTGTAAATCTAATTAAATCACTGGCCGAATCTCAAAGACTTTCAGAAATGATATCGTTATTGGAAGATTCCTTGGAAAATCTGGAAGTAATTACAAATATGGCCAACCAAATTATTAAAATTAATAATGGAGATGAATTGGACTTCAGTGAGTTTCAACTGGAAAGCGTTGTCGAACACATATTAATCCATAAGGATGATATCATTGAAAAAAAAGAAATTGAACTCACTCAAATAATAGCACAATCAGCAAAAATTACAGGAAACAAAGATTTAATTAAAAACTCAATTGAAGGGATAACAAATTTAATTCTTAAACACATTAATCATAATAAAAGTATACATATTGAAATAGTAAATAATAATAACCATTGTGAACTCATCATTAAAAGTAACTTAAGCTGCAATGTAAATGATGATAGTAAGAACATACCTGAAGAAACATCATTATTGTTTACTTATACTAACCTTGTAATGAATTTTCACGATGGAAATTTTATCTTTAATCAAAATAAGGATGAATCATGTATTTTCAAATGGACATTCCCTTATAAATATAATTGATTTATCAATATTAAAAACAAAGTATAACCTATCTAAAAATAAAACCATGTTAAAGAAATTAATTTACCCAACCATTTTTACTTTGGCAATTTTTATTAGTTCGTGTAATAGCTGTAGTAATTCCCAAACTGTTAACAAAGAATCAAATCCTTCACTTAATTTTGATTCCATTCATGTAATTAATTCAACTGAGGCAATATTTTATGCTATACCTTCCCCTGAGGAAATAATTACCTATATAAAAGATCATCATGTTAAATTTAATCCCAAATTGTTACACAATCATAAAGAAGCTAAATTATATACTTCAAATGAAAAAAAGGCTATAATATGCGGAGTCTACTTTGCCGATTTAGCATACATATCAGCTTTTAACAAATCAGACTTCTCAGGAGAATATCTATCAACTGTTGACTATTTACTCAAAGAATTGAACATTTCACCCAATATTACAAAAGAACAGCAAGATAAAATAATAAATGCAACATTAGAACCTGATTCTTTATATCAAATTTCAAGAGATTTATATGACACTGTTATAAGTTATTTACAAGAATATGATGAAGGCAAAACACTTTCATTATTGTCAATTGGCACATTGATTGAAAGTCTGTATATCACAACCTATCTTCATAATGATTTTAAAAATCAGAAGGAAGCTATCAATAGAATTGTTGAGCAAAAGCTTTTGTTTGAGGATATCATTACAATGACTGAAACGTATAAAGATAATCCTACTATCAAAGAATTAATCAATGATTTAAAAGTTTTAGAAAAATCTTTCAATAATTTAAGTATTGAAACCAATATTCAAGAGGTAAAGAATAACCCTGATGGCTCATTGCAAATTAGTGGAGATAATAAATTAACATATACAGAAGAGAATTATTTCATATTTTCTGATAACCTCCATGATTTTAGAACCAGATTAATTAGGCAGAATTAATCTGGTAATACGAATTTAATTCCTATACGCAATGAAGTATTTATTTATTGTCATAATCCTTATATGCCTTCCCATTTTATCAGGAACTATATCATTTGCAAATGATTGTGTTAATATGCATAAAAAATGCAAAAATCCTGATAAATCGTTCAAAATAAGTTCTTCATCTCGTTCAATTAAAATGCGAAAAGGGAAAAAAGTTAGGATTATTCTTAATGCCTATGGAGGAAGAGAATACTTCTTTTCAACTTATTCAAAACCTAAAGTTGGAACTTTACAGTTCAGAATCATAAATTCTGCAGATAATAAAATACTGTATGACAACTCAACAGAGGGCCTAATAGATACAAAAACCTTTAAAGTTGAAACTACCAAAAAATTATTTATAGAAGTTCTGGCTCCAAACTGGCAAAGTGAAAAATTATATGAATGTGCAGGTTTTCAAATTGCTTACAAAAATATTAATCTTTTTAAAACGGACTAATTAAACTTAAATTAACTGCACAATCAAACCAATTGTCTCAACAAAATGTAAAATCATTAACTATATTACTACAAATAAATTCAAGAAATGCTAAACTACATAATCTAACAAAGTATTAGATTATAGATATTTAACCTAATTATGATCCATAAAAAGAATGACAATATTGAGGCTAATTTTGAAATCTTCAACAATCTTAAGCTGGCATTTTCTGTTTTTGATAATAGTGGTAAAATAGTAGCTGTTAATGAACATTTTTGTCTTTTAACAGAAACGACAAAAAGCAACTTAATTGGGCAAAATGTTTCGAGCTCATTAACTTTTTACGATGTATACACTGGCAAAAGATTTGACCTATTACTCTGGACTTTTGCCCAATCACGAACACTGGATAACATTATAAAATCACTCATCTTTATATCAGATAAGGGGAAAGAATATAAAGTATCAATTCAAATTAATGAAACTAAAGACCCTACTATTAATTTTTCAGGATATTTACTGACTATAGAAAATTTAACGAACCAGTATTCTACCCACTCGGATAGTGATGAAAGGGATTACATGCTTTCATTAGCAACAAAAAATGGAAAAATTGCAATATGGAAATATGATTTAGGAACACAACAATTTAAGATTGATCCCTATTTTAAAACGATTATTGAAGATACCCAAACCAACACTGATCACCTTAATTTATCCTGGTTATTAAATTTTGTGCACTCTAATGACAGAAATGGTGTTGAGGAGGATTTTAATAGTTTCATCAATGGAGTCAATTCAATTTATCAATCCACATTCCGTATTCAAATTCATGAAAACAAGATAAAGTGGCTTCTAAGTACTGGTATTTTCTCTGAATGGGATTTGGATGGAAATCCAACAGCCATTGTTGGCTATTTTCAGGATGTAACAGAAAACAAAACAAAAGAAATAGCATTATTGCAAAACCAATCATTACTTCAAGCAACCATTGAATCAACGGCATCGGGTATCATTGTTTTCGACAACAATCATAATATAGTTATTTGTAATAAAAAACTGAAAACCCTTTGGAAAATATCTGATTCTTCAAAACTTGAAAATAAATATCAATTCTATACCTACATCAACAAACAGATCAACAAAGAAAACAACATAACAAATAACTTCTTATGCAGTTCCAATCTGAGTATGGATCAAACTGATACAGAAATAGGACTAGTTGATGGAACATATCTTGAATTCTATTGTGGTCCACAGATTCTAAATAATGAAATTGTTGGACGAATATGGAGTTTTAGAGATATTACCGGACGTAAAATATCTGAAATAGAATTAAAACAAGCAAAGGAAGCTGCAGAAGCTGCTAACAAAACAAAAAGTGCATTCCTTGCAAACATGAGTCACGAAATAAGAACACCATTAAATGCAATTATTGGATTTTCAGAAATCCTAAGAAAGAAAATAAAAGAGAAGACACTTCTCAATTATATTTCATCCATCACAAGTAGTAGTAAAACATTGCTGAACTTAATCAATGACATACTTGACTTATCAAAACTTGAAGCTGGAAAATTGAGAATTAATTTATCGGAAACAAATATAAAGTCATCTATTACTGATCTTGCCAAAATTTTTGAAGTCCAGGCCTATGAAAAAGGACTCGCTTTTGATGTTTGTGAAAAAAGTAGTATTCCAGAAGTAATTCTTATTGATAATATTAGACTAGGTCAAGTACTTATCAACCTATTAAACAATGCTATCAAATTTACTTCATCAGGGTTTATTCAATTATCTTATTCATTTGAACAAGAATCAAAAGACTCATATTGTTTAACTATAAAAGTATCAGACTCCGGAATTGGCATAAAAAAAGACCAACTTGAAAGCATCTTCGATGATTTCAAGCAACAAGAAGACCAGGACAGCAGAAGCTATGGAGGTACGGGCTTGGGACTTTCAATATCAAAGCGAATGGTAAATCTTATGGGTGGAACCATTGAAGTATTTAGTAAAATTAATAATGGAAGTACATTTATTGTTAAAATCCCAAATATTATTGTGGTTAAAATGGAACCTGGATTACCTAAAGAAATTCTTCTAAATCCAGAATTAATTGAATTCTCTCCATCTAAAATATTACTTGTAGATGATATGGCTATTGACCGAAAAATAATAAAAGAACTACTAAACACATATAATCTTGAAATAATAGAAGCCAATAATGGAAGGAAAGCTATTGATATAGCTATAGCAAATTCTCCGGATATTATTTTGATGGATTTAAAAATGCCATTTATGGGTGGGGTTGAGGCAGCAAATGAGATCAAAAAAAATTGTAATAAGTTGCCTATTATTGCACTTACCGGATCATTGGAAAAAGAGCTTTCATCATCTTCTCTTACTGTTTTTAGCAGTATAATAAAGAAACCAATAAATCCCGATGAATTATTTATTGTACTCTCTTGGTTTTTAAAACATAAAAAACTAACAAAAAAGAAATATAATGAGCCAACGATTACCTTTCCAAATCAAGCCAAAATTGGAAGTCTTTTAGATGCTCTTAAAGAATCTGTTATTCCCATTTGCAGGGAAATCAAAGAGTTACATTCTTCAATGAAAATCAAGAGTCTAATTAAAATCCTGTTGAATATTTCAAATGAATATGAAATTTCTTATTTAGAAAAATTAACAAACACCCTTGAAATTAACACCAACAACTTTGATATTGAAGGGGTTGACAAAAATATCAGAAATATTTATGAGTACGTTACTTTACTTAAGAATGAAAATTCCAAGCATAGTTAGTCCCTCAACTATATTCCGTTTATATTTCACATCGGAATTAAGTTAATAACCTGAGTTCGATTAAAATTAGCGAGCTCAAATTTCAGTAAATGATTGATTTACAATATAAATTTTTGAG
>JBNKGY010000043.1:0-23074 GCA_050290065.1 Marinilabiliaceae bacterium | reverse complement strand
TGTGATTGAGAAGGAAAAGGAGGTATTGAATAACCTCACAACAAATCTAAACTCGTACATATGGAGAATATTTACATCTCATATTGTTAATTGTGATTTAAAGGTTAAAAAAGCCAAATCACTGTTTCAAACCCAATGGGAAGAAAGAAAACTACCAAAACATTGGAGGACAATGAGACTGTCAGATGTTATTGCTGATTGTCAAAATGGTTTTGCAGAAGGAAAGAGGGATGAATCTGGTATTCCTCAATTAAGAATGAACAATGTGACAAGAGAAGGCCGAATTGATTTGGGAAAAGTGGCATTAATTCCGGATAGAGATAATATCACCCGGTATAAAATAAACACAAATGATGTTCTTTTTTGTAATACGAATAGTGAAGATTTAGTTGGTAAAAGTATAATTGCTACTAAAGAAATAGATGGTTTTGCATTCAGCAATCATTTTTCTCGCCTACGAGTTGATGAAAATATACTGACACAAAAGTACTTATATCTCTGGTTAAAATTTCATTTTGACATTGGGTTATTTGAAAGACTTTGTACTAGATGGATTGGACAGGCAGCAGTACAATCAGAAAGTCTTTTGCGCCTTTACATTGAAATTCCACCAATCGAAGAACAAGAATTAGCAAATAAATACTGTACAGAAATCGAGACTAATATGGATTTGGTTAAGTCTAAAATAACCAGTTCAAAAGCCTTACAAAAGAGTTTAATTAATCAGATATTTTAATGCATGGAGTATTTTGAGCCAGATAGCAGATGGGAATTGTACCAGGTATCTTCAAAAGAAGAATACACTGAGAAGTTTGTTGTAAAAGGCAAGTTTCACAGCTGTGTTCCTACCGATATACAAGATACTTGGCAAACGGTTGAATATATTCTGGCTCATGCTTACTACCATTGGCCCATGTACGATGAAGGCTTTAAAAAAGCATTACTCATTATTGAGATGGCCGTTAAACTAAAAGCGAAGGAATTAGGAATTGATTTAAAAACTGAGCCTAATAAGAAGGGAAAAGTTTTTGATAAAAAGTTATCTCAAATAATAAAAGAAGTTTTCAACCAGGAACACAATAAGTTTCTTAAAGATGACATTGACCGGGCCAGAAATATCAGGAACTTTCTGGTGCACCCCGATAGTAATACCTATATGGGTGGCATGGGTAATATCAAAGGAAACTTAATGTTTATTGTAAATGTTCTAAATGGCATCTTTAAAAATAATGAAGAACATATTGCCCTATATCAAAAGAGCATTGATATAGCCGATTCATTAAGAGAATTCAATGATGAACTGTTGGTATTAGAATACGATAAACCAAGCATACTCATCGACCAGATACTGGATTTTAAATTAATCAATAACAACCTGTATTTGTTTCTAAATCCTGTCCGGAATAATATCAAAGAAATATTAGCGCATCATTACAGTCTTTACCCGGAGGTTATATGCTTACATGAATATAAAATAGGTAGCACGGAGTTAATAGGCATAACACCCGAGGGTAGGCAGATAAGAATTTTTAAAACAGACAAGGCTCAAAACCTTGATATACATCAAAATTATTTATCACAAATTGACGCAAATAAAGACGGTGATTGGGAGATTTGTGTAATTGGTTTAAAACAGAATACATCTTGGAGAATGGTTGAGTTGGAGTATGAGAGTTTAATCAATCAAAAACAATTGGCATGAACAACCAGAACCAATCTTCAGGTCAAAAATTATATTCCGAAGTAGTAGAATTTTTTAAGCGTAAATTATCCGCTTTACAACAAGCCTATAAAGCGTTTATTGCCTCTATGCTTAAGAGCTTCGAAGTTGATTCTATTGAGGAATTAAACGAAGAGCAGAAGCACGATTTTTTTAAAAGAGTTGAGTCAGAATGGGAGATAAAGAAGCAAGATGTAATTATTGAAGAAGATGAGGAAATAATAGAAGAGGAAAAAGTTGACTCTCCTTCAAAAAAAGAAACATATGCATCACTTAAGGTCACTAGGCCTCCAATAGCACTTGAACCCGAGAGAGCATACAACCCAACTGATAAGGCAAGCGAGGAACTAACTGATAGTATTGAAATATCTAGTCCTCAAAAAGTGCTACAATATGAAAGAGATAAAGTACCTCGTTCTACAACGGTACAAAAGCCTAAAATTTCAGAGACAGTAAGAAACTCAAGTATGGGTGAAGGATCAAGCGAAATAATATTGTCGAAAGAAAACCCGGACCAGAGCGATGATTTAAAAATAAAATATCATCCTAACCGCTTTTTTGAGCAAGATGAACTATATACTTATCCGGTAGTTAAAATGCCACGTGTAGGGTCTTATTTAAAGCTCCCAAGAAAAGGCCGTGCTATGAGTAAGGGTTATAAGGAAAATGATTTTTACAGAGCGATACTTGATAAAATCCCCGAAGTAGAGGTTAAGATTGATTTTCACATGGCCATACCATACTATAATAAACCATACGAACCTGATATAGTATTAATAAATCAAGAACTAAACTTATATATAGATATTGAAATAGATGAACCCTACGACGGCTATTACCGTTATCCCACACATTGTTTTAATAAAGATGATGATAACGATAAACTGATTAAAAAAGACGATACACGCGATTTGTTTTTTAACGAAAGTGGATGGGTGGTTATTCGCTTTACCGAACGACAAATACATACTCAAGAAGAGCAATGTATTGCATATATCAAGGACGTAATAAACTCATTAGTTAGGTATCGTTTTGAAGAGACCTCCGCTTGTATCTCTGAGCCTCAATGGAAATACCAACAAGCACTTCGTTGGGAAAAAGAATATTACCGAGAAAAGTACTTAGGCATCGAAAAATTTGGTAAACAACAAAGCCATTCTTCCATAGTGGTTGATATAAACCAAACGGAAGCAATTGAAAAAAACATTGTGCGAACCAAAAAACTGCAGCTTAGCATACCTCAAGATAATGTTGCTTTTGAAGAAGAATCGCATGTTTATCATCATGCAAAAGATGCAACCGGTAATGCCGAATATATTTCTGTAACAACTTTAATCGACCGTTTCTTTCCCTTCGATATGGATCGCTTTATACAAACCAAAGCACGCCGAGAAGAGCGAGACGAAGAAGATATATTAAATGAGTTTATTGAAATGAGAGACGAAGCCTCGGAAACAGGAACCTTTCTGCACGAGCAAATTGAGCATTTCTTAAAAGGTGAGCCTTACAAAACAAGTAAAAATTTGACTGATGGCAATAAGCGAATTGATATATCTAAAGAGTTTGAAATGTTTAAAGTTTTTCACCAACAAATAGTGCTAAAAAAAGGCTTTGAATTTATTGAGGCAGAAAAAGTGGTTTTGTTAGATGATTATAATGTGGCCGGTACTATTGATGCTTTATTCAAGAAACCCAATAAAGACGAATACCTAATTGTAGATTGGAAGCGCAGCAAAAAATTAGTAGTTGATGGTCACCCTAAAAAATACGGATATGGTTATGCCTTATCGGAGTTAAGTCATCTGGATAATTCAAGTTATTACAAGTATGCTTTGCAACAAAATATTTATAAATATATGCTCGAAAAAAAGTACGGTATGTCCGTATCGTCAATGAACCTCATTGTGCTACATGAAAAATTTGATATGTACCATCGAGTAAACCTAGTAAATATGGATAAAGAAGTGTCCGTTATTTTTAATTCAATCAACCATAAAATATAAGTTATGTCAGTACTAAAAGAGTTTATAGAGGCCATAAGTGTTCAGCAAAAAAAGGACGATGAAGCCTATGATGAGCAAATAAAACTCCCCCTTGACGAGCGCGTAGCCAAAGGAGTAACTATGACCAATTTAAAGGTTGTTTTTGACTTTTATGATGAAGCACCCAATCCATGGTGCCCGGGCTTAAACTATCCTGAAAAATTTATTCGTTCGGCTAAAATCTATTGTGAGAATAATATATCTAAATTCCGCGAAGGAGGACAAGTACTCCTTAGTAATGGTAGGCATGCTTTTAAAATGGAAATTATTGAAGATAGCATTGATAATTTCATTATTGCACCTAACGATTTTGATGTTAAGGCTTGTTACATTGATGCTGACAATTACAGCCAAACCAATTGGGAAATTAATGTTGTTAAGTCGTCACTTACTCTAAAATTATTATCCGCTACTGCCGGTAATCTAGAACGAGATCCTATTCGCTTAAAGAAGGTTGAGCAGCTTTTGGATGGTAGTTTAGTGAATAATTGTACTTCAAATTTTAAATATTCAAATCTAAACGAATCGCAAAATACGGCCGTAGAAAAGGCAATATGTGCGCCTAATTTCCAACTTATTCAAGGTCCTCCAGGTACAGGAAAAACCGAAACCATTGCACATATAGCAAAGGTTCTTGTTGAATCTGGAAAAAGGGTATTTGTATCGGCACCAACACATACGGCCATTAATAATTGTTTAAGTGCAATCGCCAAAAAGGTACAAGATAAAACCAAGGTTGTTAAAATAGGAGAAAAGTACCAGGCCGCAGAAATCTTAAACAATGAATACATGACAAGGCTGCAAAGGCTTCCAATGGAGAAATATGCATCCAACCCTTATGTAAGTAAGGATGGAATTATTATTGGTGGTACGCCTTATTCAATGTGTTATCCAGCTTCTAAACGTTTAAATAATTGGGAGTTTGATGTCGCATTAATAGATGAAGCTGCACAAATGAGTATACCATTAGCGGTATCAGTTATGTCTAAATCCGACAAGTTCATTTTTGTAGGCGATCATCAACAACTCGACCCTATAATGCCATCAGGAACGGGTATTTCAATGTTTTCTGAGTCTATTTTTAGTCGCTTAGTTAGACTTTACCCCAGTGAGAAGACTCTATTAAATATATCCTATAGGCTTAATGAACAACTAATCCGAATACCCAATGCTTTGTTCTATGAAAATGAGTTAAGCTCAGATAGTTCCATAAATGTGCCTTTTCAGCGTATTGAAAGTGAAAATTATTCTGAAGTGATAAATCATCAAGATGCTAAAATTTTATATCTGCACAGGGAATTTGATTCTCAAGGAAGGTCTCCATATGAAGCTAATATAGTTGCAGAGATAGTGAAGGATTTAAGATTTAATGGTGTTGACCTAAAAGATATAGGAATACTTACTCCATATAGAGCTCAAGTTAGAGAAATAAAAAAGGCCCTCAACACTACAATAGGCGGTATTGATAAGGAAGATACAGAATCCTTGTTTATAGATACCGTTGATAGAATGCAGGGACAAGAACGAGATTATATCATTTACAGTATGTCAAATTCTCATCCTTTGGAATCCAAAAGAAGACTTGATTTCTTCTACTCTCCTAATCGATTGAATGTTGCCATTACAAGAGGAATAAAGAAATGCATTGTAATTGCCAACTATAAAGTGTTCGATATTATAGACGAAGAGCTCGCAGATTTAGCTGACTTTCATAATCTAAAACCAAGCTTAGATGTATTTAAAGAGTACTTTCAGCTTTCAACGAAGATTGAGGAAGTTGTAGAGGAAGATGATTGGTAGATGAAACGAAAAACTCAATTTAATACAGGTCTATAAATGGCACTCAACGAACTTAAAATCCTAATGGATTACATCATTCACCAACTCAGTTGGGTGAATTTAGATGCCCGTGAAAATATTGAAGCTATTGCCGCCAAGTTAAAAAATCTGCAAAAGAGTTAACTCGTTATTTTAATTAGAACCACTAAACATGAACTACTTAAGATCAATATTCAAAAATAAAAAGCCAATTAGCTCTATTTTCTTGGCATTATCTCTAGTGACCATCATTGTAAGCACTTTAGGATATAAAATGGACTTCATTAAGATTGATTTAACTAGACTTCAATCATATTTTTTAAATAATACGGAATTAGTCATTTTGTTAATTCTTAATACTCTGCCCTTATTGTATTTACTAAGATTTATATTATTGAGACTTAATAAGGCAAAATATAATCAAGAAATACGGACCGCATCAAAGAGGCTTGATATAAAATATAAATCAGATAACCCTAAGCTGTATATACACGATTATCAAGGAATATGCGATATGGAATTAGAAATACCATATAAAGCCAAATGGATATTTTTAACTGGAGAAAACGGGTTTGGGAAAACTAATATATTACAAGCGATTGCCAGGGCATTTGGAAATGATGATGATAATCGCAATTACAATGGTATTCGTCCATTATCAAAACAAGCTAAAATTAGACTTGAAAGTAAAAATATTAGTAGGACATTAGAATTAGACATATACAAAGGTTTTGATGAAGAAAATTTTGACTTCAAGATATTAGGCTATGGAGTCGGAAGGTTAATGATGGGAAGTGAAAGAAGTAGTAAAGTATATAAATCAGCATCGGGATTATTTGATAACGATATAAAACATAGAAATATAGAAAAAGAAGGATTAAGTAGATGGTTTTTTAACAGAAGAAAGTCATTCAATGAATTTGAATCTATGATTAAAGAGTTAATACCATCATTAGATAAAATAGAAGTTGACGATGAGAATAACGTTTGGTATTTTGAAAAAGACGATGAAAACCAAGTACTTCCCAAAGTTATGTTTAATGACCTAGCATCTGGATATCAGAGTATTATTTCAATGATTGGAGATATATATTTAAATATAGAAAGCTTTAAGAAAAGTAATAGAAGTAATTTTAAATTATTGATATTAATAGATGAACTAGAACTTTATCTTCATCCAAAATGGCAAAAGCAATTTCCAAATGTCTTATCTCGAATTTTTCCAGATGCGCTTTTTATCGCTTCAACTCATAGTCCAATACCTTTATTAGGGGCACCGAAGAACTCAATAATACACAAAGTGAAAAGAACTAAAAGAGAAGGGATTACTCTAAAAAGGCTTGATAAATTAGTAATGTTTGATCGAATATTACCAAATGCCTTACTGAATTCACCAATATTTGGAATGGAAGATATTACACCTTCATCTAAGTATGAGATGGCTAATCTTTTATTAGAAGATGACTTTAGTGAAGCTGCTCTATATTATAAATTAGAAGATGATATCGATGCTTTTCTTACAAATAAAAAGGAAAAAGAACTCATTGATCTGTTTAAAAAAAAATAAAGAATGAGACAAGTAAAAAGGAATTATGAGGACAAGCCCAGGATATTGACATTGCAATCAACAAAAGACGAACAGAATAAAATTGCAAATAAAACAATTGTAGGTATAAAACGAACTATCTATAGTGCTCCTTACAAAGATGATAATGGAAATACAGCCTCTAAAGTAATTGATCATTTAAATAAATGGTATTTTTATAAATGTGCATATTGTGAACGTATTTATAAGATGGACGTTGAGCATTATAGGCCCAAAGGAGAAGTTAGAGACCTGAACAATAAGGTTGTCTATGTAAAAAATAAAGATGGCGAAAAAATTGAGCATCCTGGTTATTATTGGCTTTGTTATGAATGGAGTAATTTACTTCCTTCGTGTATTTCATGCAATCGAGAGGGAGGTAAAGGATCAAAATTTCCAACTATTAAATCATATATTCATGAGGCGCCTTTAAATTCAAGGCAACTTGATTTTTCAAAATGCATTATAGATCATGGTGAACTTTTATCTGAAAAACCCTATTTGCTAAATCCAGAAACTGATAATTTAGATAAAGTATTTAAGTTTGAAATTGATTCAAAGGGAAGAGGTATTAAAATTATTGGAGCTGATAATCTTGGTAGAGGCAATGCAACCATTTTTATTTGTCAAATGAATAGGCCTGAAATAATGATCGATCGATTGAAACAGGTAGTTTACCCAATCAGAAAAACGATAATTTCCATGCTTAAACAACTTTCGTTAGGTAGAAAAAATATTGATCAAATTAGAGTTGAAATGGAAAGTGTTCTGCAAAAATTATATGACGATTGTAATGATGAAGAATTATCACATACATATCTTAGAAAATATATAGTTCAATCAACTGACAATTTTATTAGTATTGTTATACCAATAATGCCTAAAAGTCTACAGAAGGTTACATTGGTTGCATTTCAGAATTATAATCCATTATAACTATGGCATTCAACGAACTAAATAGTGTAGAACACTACATAATTCATCAATTAACAGGTGTAAACTTAAATATTGCCGGGCATGTTGCAGAACCACAAAGTAGCTATGGAACTGATTGGCAATATGTATCTCCACAAAATTTACAACGTAGCGTAAACGAAGTTCTTTTAGAAAGCGAAGTAAAAGAAGCGTTAGTTCGTTTGAATCCAGAGATTGATGCCAACCCTGTTTTAGCCGATGAAGTAATTTATAAATTACGTGCAGTTATTATAGCTGTAAACCAAGTAGGTTTAGTAAAAGCCAATGAGGAGTTTTTTAAGTGGATGTGTGGTGATAAGACCATGCCTTTTGGTGAGAATAATCGACATGTGCCTGTTCGATTAATCGATTTTGAGGATATTTCACAAAACAAATATATAGTTACCAACCAGTTTAGAGTACACCATCGCGAAACAAAGGTACCAGATGTAGTATTATTTATTAACGGTATTCCAATTGTTGTTGGGGAAGCAAAAACACCAATACGACCATCAATTAGTTGGTTAGACGGTGCCCATGAGGTTCATGATATATATGAAAATGCAATACCTCAATTGTTTGTGCCTAATATTTTATCCTTTGCCACCGAAGGTAAAGAATTGTTTTATGGAGCTAATCGCTGTCCTTTGGAATTTTGGGCTCCATGGAGATTAGAAGGTGATGATGATGCTTTTGCAAAAAGGTTGGGATTAGGGGAAATTGGAAAAGAAATGTCTGATTTGTTAAGTCCAAAGAGGTTATTGGACATTCTACTTAATTTTTCGTTGTTTACTACAAATAAAAAGAAGCAACGAATGAAGGTTATCCCTCGTTTTCAGCAATATGAGGGTGCCAATAAAATTGTGGAGCGTGTAGAAACCGGAATAATTAAAAAAGGATTGATATGGCACTTCCAAGGCTCAGGGAAATCATTGCTGATGGTGTTTGCAGCTCAAAAGCTCAGAAGAAATCCAAAACTCAAAAGTCCTACTGTAATTGTCTTGGTCGATAGAACTGACCTCGACACCCAAATATCAGGTACTTTTAACGCGGCTGATATTCCGAATGTGGAACCTACCGATAATATAAAAGACCTTCAATCTCTTTTAGAAAGAGATACCCGAAAGATAATCATCTCCATGATTCATAAATTTAGGGATGCTAAACCCAATATGAATACTCGAGAAAACATCATTGTTTTGGTTGATGAAGCGCATAGAACACAAGAAGGTGATTTGGGGCGTCAGATGCGTGCTTCTTTACCCAATGCCTTTTTGTTTGGTTTGACAGGTACACCAGTAAATAAAGCAGATAAAAATACCTTTTGGGCTTTTGGTGCAGAAGAAGATCAAGGTGGTTATATGTCTCGTTATACGTTTCAAGATTCAATACGGGATGAAGCGACATTGCCGTTGCATTTTGAACCTCGTTTGGTAGATATTCATGTAGATAAAGAAACCATAGACAAAGCCTTTGATGATTTTAAAGAGGAAGCTGCTTTGAGCGATGAAGAAGCAGATAGCTTAAATAAAAAGTCTGCAAAAATGGCTGCCTTTTTAAAATCACCGGAACGTGTAGCTAAGATTGTTGAGGACATTGCCACTCACTTCAAAGAAAAGGTGGAGCCACAAGGTTTTAAGGGAATGATTGTTACTCCCGACCGTTTTGCATGTGTTCAATATAAAGAAGAATTGGATAAATATTTTCCAACCGATGCCAGTAAAGTGGTTATTTCAACAACGGCAAATGATAAACCTGAATTTAAGCAAAAGTGGGCAGTAGATAAAAGTCAACAAGAAAAAATTGTAGATGAGTTTAATGATGCTCAATCCGAATTGAAATTTATAATTGTTACAGCAAAACTTTTAACTGGATTTGATGCTCCGATTTTGCAGACTATGTATCTGGATAAATCTTTAAAGGACCACACTTTACTACAAGCCATCTGCCGCACCAATCGACTTTATCCGAATAAGTCATTTGGCCGAATTGTAGATTATTTTGGAATCTTTGACGATACAGCAAAAGCATTGGAGTTTGATGAAAAATCGGTGAAGCAGATCATTACCAATCTATCAGGGTTAAGAGAAAAATTACCTCAAGCAATGGACGATGCCTTGAAACATTTTAGAGGTGTCGATAGGACAATAGAGGGTTTTGAAGGTTTAGAAGCTGCACAAAATGCAATCAATACTGATGATAAAAAAGATGCCTTTGCCAAAGATTTTAAATACCTGGCCAAATTGTGGGAGTCATTATCTCCGGATAGGGTTCTTGATATGTACCAGGTTGATTATAAGTGGTTAGCTCAAGTATTTGAATCTGTTCGTCCGCCAATTGATACTACCGGAAAACTACTTTGGTTTTCATTGGGTGCTCAAACTACAAAGCTAATACATGAAAATGTACATGTTGGTGATGTGCATATTCTAGATGAATTTGTATTGGATGCTGATGTCATTGAAGATATATTCAATAATCCCGACCCAAAAAACGCAAAGAAACTAGAGAAGATTCTTATTAAGCGTTTTAAAAAGCATGCTGGTGACCCTAAATTTAAATCCTTAAGCGAAAGGCTTGAAGCATTGAGAGACAAGGCGGAACAGGGCTTAATAACATCCATTGAGTTTGTAAAGGAACTTTGCAAAATTGCTAAAGATACCGTGGCAGCAGAAAAAGAATTAGAACAAGAAATTCAGGAAAAATCTCCAAAAGCCGCTTTGACTGAGTTGTTTTTGGAGCTTAAAAACGACCAAACACCAGCAGTTGTTGAACGAATTGTTAATGATATTGATGCTATTGTGCGTGTAGTGAATTTTCCTGGATGGCAAACAACCACATCTGGTGAGCGGGAAGTACAAAAGTCATTGCGTAAGGCGCTGTTAAAATATAAGTTACATAAAGACCAGGTGTTGTTCGATAGGGCGTATGCTTATATTAAGGAGTATTATTAAGACTATTAATTTCATTATTTATGAATCAGATCGATCTCACCAAATTCAAATCTCTTTTTAAAGAATATGTTGACTACTGCAAGCGTAGTGCCTGGTTAAAATATCACGAAGGTTATAAGTTTCGTTTTGGCCGTTGGGTTAATGAACGTATTGATTTTGAAAAGCAATCTGATAATGAAATTCTACGAATTTGCCTTGATTCACAAGAGCAAGTGTATGATGAGGAAGGTAACAAAGGAATTAACTTTATTAAAGCCAACCAGGCTTACCATGATGATTTTATTACGCTAAGGGATATAGCAACATTAAGAAAGTTGTATAACGGTGAGGCAATTAATAATAACGATTTAACCGGCAGCCCTGTAACATTTCCGAAACTAAGCATTTGGGCAGGCATCGCTATGCCAGGTAAATATCGGATATATGCTAATGAAGAACTAATAAATGGATTGGCCTTATTATTTAGTTTAAAGGCTGACCATGCAAAAACTGGGATAAAGGCATTTGAATTAGCGAACCAGTGCCTTTTAGTCCTATCCAAGAGCATTTCCGAAAATTTTAATGAAGAAGAAACTGTATTGTCAAAATTGGTTTTCGGAGAAAAAAGTTCATTGCAGGAAGTTGATAAGGCTTGGGTTGCGCAGGATTTTATTTTATTCCTTAACCGGAGAAAACTGGACTATAAGAAGAATTATTATTGGGTAAATCAGGGCACTCATTATAATGAGGAAAAAGAATCTAACTGTATTGCTACTCCACAAGACAATATTTCACATCATAAAGTATTAAGGGAACTTCAAGAAGGAGACGTTGTTATCCATTATTATCAAAGTCAAATTACAGATATTTCAAATGTTGTTTCGGAATTTGAGTTAATACCACGCCCTAATGCTAGTGAAAATGATAGAAGTATTGTGGTTGGACTTAATTATAAACAATTAGAAACTCCTATTCCACATCAAAAAGTAATGGAAATTTTTCTTTACCATGATTTTGTTAAAACAATAAAGAACGGCCCGTTCAATAAAAACCTTGGCATTAAGCAAACCTATTGTAATAGGTTTAATGAAGAAGCTTTTAACCTATTATTTAACGATAAGATGAGTAAAAAATACTGGATGTATGCCCCAGGAGAAAGGGCTTCTAAATGGGATGAATTCTATGAAAAAGGAATTATGGCCTTGGGTTGGTATGAATTAGGAGACTTAAGGCAATACAAAAATAAAGAGGATATAGTGAAGAATCTTCAGAAAATTCATAATTCCGAATCTTCGATGAAAAATGATGCCACTGCTAACGATGAGTTTTTAAATATAATGAAACCAGGTGATATTGTTTTTGTAAAAAGAGGGAGAGAAGAGCTATTAGGTTTTGGAGAGGTAAGTTCAGACTATTATTACGATCAATCTCAAGAGCATTATACTAGTTGTAGGAAAGTAAATTGGATTAAAAAAGGAAATTGGAAAACAGATTTTCAATTAGCCCTAAAAACCCTAACAGATGTTACAAATTACAAAACTGAAGATCCTAATCATGAATTTTATTACCAAAGAGTGATGGGTGTTATGAATGACATGAGCCAAACAGTAATGGTTTCAGATACTAAAAATAGGATTCTTTATGGACCTCCAGGAACTGGTAAAACCTTTAAATTAAGTAATGAATATTTTAATCGCTTTGTATCTAAGAAAACTTCGGTATCTAGAGATGAGTTCTTAAGAAGTTTTTTAATAGATAAATCATGGTGGGAAGTCATTGCTTTAGTATTGCTGGATATAAAAAAAGCTAAAGTGGCCGATATTTTCAATCATGAGCTTTTACAAATAAAAGCCGATTTATCTAATTCAACTACTGTTACGCCTACCATATGGGGGCAATTGCAGGCACATACAATTGATAGTTGTGAATATGTTGGAGTGAAGAAGAAAAGTACACCTTTAATATTCAATAAAACTGCCGATAAATACTGGGAAATTCTTGAGGAAGAAGTTGCGCAGCAAGTGCCTGAATTATACAATACCCAGAAAAAGATAATTGATTTTGAAGAGCAATCAGACGTAGAAATTAAAAGATATGAATTTGTTACTTTTCATCAGTCGTTTAGTTATGAGGATTTTATTGAAGGTATAAAGCCGAATATAGAAGATTCAGATAATGGTTTAAACTACATACTAGAAGATGGGGTCTTTAAGAAAATTGCATTACGAGCAATGAAAGATTCTAATCAGGATTATGCCATCTTTATTGATGAAATAAATCGTGGAAATGTTGCTGCAATATTTGGAGAACTCATTACTCTAATTGAAGAAGATAAAAGAGCAGGAGCACCAAATGAACTATCAGTAATTTTGCCATATTCTAAAAAGGAATTTAAAGTTCCTGCCAATTTATATATCATAGGCACCATGAATACAGCCGACAGAAGCGTTGAAGCTTTAGATACGGCTTTGCGTCGTCGTTTTACTTTTGAAGAGGTAATGCCTCAACCACAAATAATTGCAAGTTTTGGTAAGTCAAAAGGGAAAGTTAATGGTTTCGATCTTGAAGAAATACTATCAACGATAAACGAACGTATTGAAGTATTAATAGATAGAGATCATACTATTGGACATAGTTATTTTATGAATATAGAAACTTTTAGAGATTTAAAGCTTGCATTAAAAGATAAGATAATTCCCTTATTACAAGAGTATTTTTATGGAGACTATGGAAAAATTGGAATGGTTTTGGGTTCAGGTTTTGTAGAGCGAAATAAAGATCAGGTTAGTTTTGCTTCATTTAATGGTTTCGACACCTCCATATACCATCAAAATGAACGATTTCGTTTAATATCAATTAATGAAGAATTTGATATTGAAATTGCAATAAAACTCCTACTTAATAAAAGTTCTGAAGAGTGAGGAAGGTAAAGTATATACAGGTATTTGAACATCAGCGTTTATTGGTTGGGGAATATGGTTTTAAGCAAAAACATCTGGATGCACTTCTAAAATTAAATGAATGTCATGATTTTAGTTATTTTGATCCCATTTACTGTGGAATAAAGTTTAAACAATATGTTGGTGTTATACAGGTAGATGGTTTATGTATTGAGATTTTGCCCAAAATAGATAAAAATACGGGTGATTCTCGGTGGCAAAGTGTATTAATTCAAATGCTCAAAGCTTGTGGAAAATTAAAACCAGATAGCGTAGGGAGTGCTCATGTAAATCGACAGCATTTTAATTTGTTAGCAATTTATTTTGATTTATATCTTATTGAAATAAATGGACTAATTCACAAGGGACTAACAAAGCAATACCGCAAAAATACCGGACAGGTAAAGGCTTTAAAGGGAAAGATTGAATTTGCGGGTCAAATACGTAAAAATTTGGTTCATCACGAGCGTTTCTATACAACCCATCAGGTTTATGATCAAGATCATTTGCTTCATCAGGTTTTATATGTAGCGTTAAATATTGTTGGGTATTTCACAAAGGGTACATGGCTATACGATAAATTTAAACGTGCTCAGCTTGAATATCCTGAAGTCAAAGAGATTAAGGTGACAGAGCAGTTAATTAATAGTATTAGGTTAAATCGTAAAACTGCATCATATAATTATGCCTTAGAGTTAGCTAGATTAATAATTCTTAATTATTCTCCGGATATAACAGCAGGAAAAGATAAGATGCTTTCCCTTTTATTTGATATGAATCAACTATGGGAAGAATATGTACTGGTGAAATTGAAGGAAGCGCTAAAATATTCAGAGTTCATAGTTACAGGTCAGGAAACCAAACCATTTTGGAATTACAATTACTTACAACCTGATATTGTGATCAGAAACAAAGTTACTCAGGAAACCTTTGTAATAGATACCAAATGGAAACAACCAAACGGCTCTGTTTCAATAGATGATTTGCGCCAGATATATTCATATTGTAGATTTTGGGAAGCAGAAAAAGCAATGTTACTTTATCCTGGATTGTTTGATGATCATGGATTTAAGGATTTTATGGATAAGGATCAAAAGTGTTCTTGTAAAATAGCATTTGTTGATGTGCTGGATGTTAATGGTAGTTTGGATATTTCAATTGCAGAAAATATAATGAAACAAATATTTAATAATTAAATATGGAAGCTTTTATAAAGATTATTCAATCCGTAAAAAGCAATCATGTAAACATAAATCCTACTGAAATCTACAACGAAGGTTGGATGACTCGCTTGTTAGTGTATTATTCTATACAGGAAGGGATTAAACTTCCTTTTTTAGATTTTTCTAAAGTAAATAATTGGACATCGGAAGCATTAATTTCTAGTCCATTTGTTAAGGCTTCAAAGTATAGGGAAGGCTATACGCATGCTGATATGGTATTAGGTGACTTTGATGTAAACTATGAAAAGCGAGGAGAAGTACATGTAACCCCAGAACCTAAAGTTTTTGGAATAATAGAAGCAAAAATGGGTAGTAACCTAAGTTCTGGGACTAAGCATGTTTCAAAGTATAATCAGGCAAGCCGAAATATTGCCTGTATTGCGCATAATACCTATAAATGGGATTGTGATATATTTTTTGCTGTTGTAGCTCCTGAAAAAAAGATTGTTGATCATAAAATAGAATCCCAGATAGAAACAAAATTCATAAGACAACAAATTGAAGATCGATATTCACTATATAACAGTGATGATGATGTATTAAATAATTATAAATCAATCATGAAAAAAGTAGAGCAATGCAGAATAAGTACATTATCATATGAAGCATGGATTGACCTATTTGATACAAGAGAAGTTAAAAGTCACCTGCAAGATTTCTATTGCAATGCGCTTAAATGGAATAGAATAAAATAGTTATTCTTTCTGTAATTCTCAAAATACCGTATATGCCTAGTCCACTTCAATTCGTTTCTGTTCCGTTGAATCTACCATTGCTTTACCTATTTCTATACTTTCAAAAGGAATTAAGAAAGACTTATCATTAACAATATCACTTGTTTCACCTCGATTATTTATTTGATATAGTCCCCAGGAAAGCACAATTGCCAATAGTAATCCAAAAAATACTAAAACACCATTGTTTTTTGTAATCCACTTAAAATCTTGATCCCGACTTTTGTTAAAGAGACTATTGGATGCAAAGAATAAATAAAAAATAAACGCATAAAAACCTAAATATAAAATACCTTCATTAAAATCTGTTACTTGTTTCAGTATATTAGATCCTCCAATAATTATGGCAGTTACAGCCAATAATATAGCTATCACATTTTGTATGTTTTTCTGATTTTTTTCTCCTTCTTCTTTAAATTCTATCACTTTCTTATTTACGTCATCGTTAGCTTTGTAATACGAATACTTTTGTTCATTCAATGTACTAAATGCAATTCTTTCATGTTCAGTACTATCTATTTTTTTGTAAATATTATCATAATCTATTGGAAGAACAAATGAAGAAATTATTAGCATTTCAACTTCATTAGGATTTTCACCTAATCTGTATATGCACTTTTGTGGGCTTAATTGATACTTATAGAAATAATTTTTTCTACACCAATCTAACCTTGGAAATAAATCTTCAATAAGTAAGCTACCTTGTAATTTGATAATATTTTTAATTGATGTATATCTGGTATCAATATCTTGCCTATTTTCATCACCTTCATTTTTAAGATATAGATTGATGCCATCAGTTAACTCTTTTAAATACTCATTTAATTTTAGATATAGTTTATAAAACGGGTAAAAGTTCTGTACATTTTCTCCTGATAATGGAAATTTTTCTTTTAATTCTTTGTGTTGTTTACTATAGAATTCATGGCCATCTTTAGTATGGCTTTCTAAAAGTAAATCGAAATAACTATTAAATAAAAAATTCTTTCTAATCTTACTTGCATAACCTTCAAAAGAGAATATGTTTTTCTCTTCTACAACCGCTTTCTCATATAATTCTTTTGATTCCTTAATTGATTTACACTGTCTGCTTTTATAGCTTAAATAATGTTTATACCATTCACTTTCTGAGGACGGGTACTTTGTTGGTTCCTCAAAATAAGGGTATAAGTTTAAATTGTCATTATTGATAAGCCAACAATATTGCTCTAGCTTTATTAAGTCTCTTGATGATGATTTGAATTCAAAATTAAAAGGGTCTAGTAAAAAATATTTGCCATTATGTCCAACTTTATAATAACTTTCATGTTTTTCTCTACGTTTTTCTAAAGTATAGATGTATTTTAATATTATAAAGTTACATTTTTCCTTTAAAGCTGATTTAATAGCATTGATTTCATTTCCCTTGAATACTAGATTATTTAGTTTTTCTCTAATTACAAAAAGTTCAATTAAACATTCTTTTGCTTCGTTTATGCTATTATTTCCACTTGCATTAAACTTTTGTTTAGCATCTCTTTTTAATATATCATGACCAATATAAAATAATGCTTCAAATTCTTCTATCTCATGCTCTTTAACTAATTGGTTTCTGAGTATTAGATTATCTTTTGTGTTATCCGAATAATCAAAAAGAACTATTTGTTTTGCTTTAAAACTAATCTGACATATGTGTTCCGCTATACGAGTATATGCCTCAATACAACTTACAATAATATTCCTATAAGGATGATTTTGTCCTCTTCTTTCAATTAAGTTTTCTATGTCTGTTGATAATCCAATTTTTCCTTCAATCCGAAAACTAACTAATTTTTTAAGACTTGATATTTTATCATAGAACTTTGGTGTATTTAAAAGAAACTCACCCCTTAATAATGATCTAAGTAACAAATTAATTACTTTCTCTAAGCATTTATTAATTGCTTTGTCTACTTGATCATTAATGAATACCTTTAAAGCATTTTTATATTTTTCTTCCTCAAAAATTTTTTTCTTACTGGAGAGATTAACAGTGAACTTGATAAACTCATCATAATCTTCATATCCAGTTTCTTTTTTTAAATCAATTTTGTTGATTTTGATAATGCGCTCTTCATCATTATCAGATGTTAAGTATTTGATAAGGGAGTCTAAATATTTTGTTTCCATTTGGAAGAGTAGGTTTTGCAAACTTAAGCAAGTATGTACGAATTAATTTTAATGACATCGTTTATTATGTCTTGTTGATCCATTTGATATGAGAATCGTCCTAATTTCAGTCCTCTTCTATAAGCTTTTTTCCAACTATCCCATTCATGAGTATAGTCGACTAATATACCTGCAGGCAGGAGTATCATTTTTTTATCTTTAATTCTTAGTATTTTAATTGAAATATCAATTGACTCTTTAATACTTGAGTTTATGAATTCAAAGGACATTTCCTCTTCGTCAACCATTGGACTGCAACAATTTCTTGTTAATTCAAAATATTTTAGATTTGTCAAAGAATCATAAATATCTGATTCAACAGGTCCGTATGGGAGTGCATGAAAATTATCAAAAATATCAAGAAGAGTTGGATCGTTTTTAGAATTTATTGCACAAACCAAAAAATGTAGTTTAAATACCTTGAGTAATGATAAATCATTATTTTCAAAATCATTATTTTCGTCTTCATACCATTTGCACAATTTAAAGATAATGTATTCAAAAATATCAATTTTATTAGAAGTCATATTCTTTTGCTTTTCAAAAAACTAACAACATAGAAATCAATTAAGTTTATCCTAAAATAGATTTTAAAAACCTAAAAAAATTTAAAACAAGATATATTAATTTTACGTCAGATTTATTAATGTAAAAATATATAGCGAATGTAGCAAAAATGCATTGTATAATTAAATGTAATGAAAGTAATTAATAAAAATATATGAAATTTTAATAATTTGAAATAAGCATACATTTTTTTTTAATATTAATTTATTCATAGCTTAATAGCTGCTCATTTACCAATAAAAACTTTATAAACCTCTTTTTCTTTAGTCATCCACTCTTCCAAATCTTTAATTTGAAATATAGCTTACCAGATTGCTTATAGTGCGGAATTTCACCAAGCGAAGTCTTTTTATATATTGTTCTAGTTGTTAAACCAATAAATTCAGAAGTTTCTTCAATGTTCAAAACCTTTTTCTTTGGGATTTGTAAACTCTCAGTTGAGGATTTTTCAATGGATTCATTGGGATCTTTGAATATAAACCTGGAAATTATGTAATCAGCAAAATCAATTAGATCTTGCTTTGTTACAGTTATATTTATATTACCCGGTAAATTTTCAATTAAGTTTTGCATGATGGTTATTTTAAAATTAAAAGAATAAAGATATAAACCTTATACTCTAATATTTCATGCAAATAGCCTACAATATGCTATCAATAATAATTTTCTCATGCGTGCAATGACCACGCAGCAACCGTGCAATATATGTTTGATGAATGTGAAGGAGAGATGTTGTCTAATTATTTAATAATCAACGTGCAGTAACCATGCAGTGAGCGTGCAATGAACGTGCAACAAAATATTGCATGTGGTGTTTGTAAGGGAAAATACAATATCCTGATAATCACCATGCATGGGTGTGCAACATACGCACAATATATTATTGATGGTTCAAGCAATAACGATCAATGTTTTGTTGATGGCATGCAAAATGCGTGCAATTATGATTTCTTTATTTATGTTTGATAGTTCCTAATTCTAAGACAATTAGAAGCCGATTGAAAAAGGAATAACTTGCTAATAAGTATTGAATTAAAAGCATTAAAATGGAAATTACAGATAATACACCTATAGTTATGCTTACCGTTGGTCAATTGAAGGCGGTAATCAGACAAGAAATTGCACAAAGCGAGCTTAATCAAGAGAAGAAGCAAGAAGTAGTTAAATATGCATTTGGTTTACGTGGTATAAGAGATGAATTTAACGTATCACATGCTACGGCTCAGAAATATAAAGATGGTATTTTAAAGGATGCGGTAATGCAAAATGGACGTAAAATAATTCTAGACGTAGAAAAAGCAAGAGTATTATTTGCTTTAAAGGACTGTAAATAATTGTGTTAATATATGATAACCTTAATTGAAGGGTAATTTGAGTGTGCTCCACTAGAAAATTCTGCTTATGTCTAGTAATAGCGAACAATAACCCCGCAATGATAAATTAAGGAACCGTCAATAAGAATGAAATGTGCACATTTATTCCTTATTCATAGATAGCAATCAAGTGGCTGTAAGTTAACGGGCAATGACCGACCAATTAACCAAGCAATGCAAACTGAATGGACGTTGCTATTTGGTGGTAAATCTAAAAAAAAGCGCATAATATCAAAAAACTAAATTGAAATTATGCGTTCTCTATTTTTAATTAGCCATCAATAGAGTATTGGAAATAGTGGTTTTTATATATGTCGCAATAGTCTAATAATCAACGCGCATGGTCCGTGCAACGAACGTGCAATGAGCGTGCAATAAAGAGTTGAATATGTTTGTTATTCCAAAAATTACAAGTATTTGATAATCAACATTTATGAACATGCAATGGACGCACAATATGTAGTAACAAAATAAGTAAAGGCGCTAATTGAAGTAATTATGATGATTTTTATGCATTTTTTCTATGAATTCAAATCACTTTATCGCTTATGAATGTTTTTATTTTAAACTCTCATGTACAAAAGCTATACTGATTAGCAATTAAAAGTCAATAGGATCCAAAGGTGCAAATATAAAACTTAATAAAAATGCGCAAAATATTAATAATCAACGCACAACGTACGACCAATAGAGGTGAAATTATATATTGATTGTAACTAAAAAAGCGCAGTTTTTGCTTATTTTATGCTTCAACTGCGCTTTTTAAGAATTTTCAAACGTGATTTTAGTATAAATTTGCAATTTTCTCCATATTCTTTTTTATTAAGGTTTCAGTAGTTCTGGCATAGCGCTGCGTCATTTTTGTACTTGAATGGCCAAGTGTTTTTGAAACAACCTCCAAAGGTATATTATTTTCTAGTGCAACAGTGGTTGCAAAAGTATGACGAGCTGTATGCGTAGAAATAGGTTTCTCGATTCCACACAACGTTCCAATCTCTTTTAAGTAAGCGTTCATTTTTTGATTGCTTAAAACTGGAAGTATTGCGCTTTTTTCAATTAAATCAGGTTCATTTTTATATTTAGCCATCAGTTTCTTCGCTGCGTCAATAATAAAAATGGTGCTCATTTGTTTTGTTTTTGTGCGCTTTTTATGGATCCATGTAATGCCATTGGCATCAGTTGAAATATGCTCTTTCTTTAGAGACTTCACATCAGAAAATGCCAAACCTGTAAAACAGCAAAAAACGAAGACATCACGTACTTGATGTAAACGGTCAATGCTAATTTCCTTGTGTATTAGGTTATTTAATTCTTCATTGGTGAGATAAACTGCATCCACAGGTTTAAGCTTAAACCTAATAGTCGCAAACGGATCTTTATGCATCCAGTCGTTGTCCAGGGCAATGCGAATTATCTTCTTAAAGTTTTTAAGGTATTTCACAGTTGTATTATGTGCGCAATTTCTCACTGTTTTAAAATACAACTCATAGTTACTTACAAACTGTTGGTTAATTTGATCTAAAGGCAGATCTTCACGCTTATACTGCCAGCGAATAAAATCTCTGGTATGCATATAACTGGTTTCATAACGCTGAACAGTTTCTTCTGCGAAATTCTTTCCAATTAATTTGCGCGCATTTTCATTATGTGTTTTGAAAATCTTAAGGATTGTGCGCCGATCCTCTTTTTTACCAACGATATTTTCTTTGATCAATTCAGATGTTAATTCAACATCTTGCATAGATAGGTAAGTTGTTGTTGCCTCAATTTTTTTGATGGTTTTCTCTATTGCCGAATTAATATCATCGGCCGATGTTGACTTTCCCTTAACGCGTTGTTTGGAGTCATCCCATAGCTTTGGAGCAACGCTCTTCTTTAAACCAAATTCGGTTCTTTCTTTGTTAATGGTAATGCGAACGAAGATGGGTGCATCACCGTTTTTTAGCAATTTAGTTCTTTTGATGTAGAACAAGATCCATGTGTCATTTTCTAGCTTACTCATAATAATAAATTTTGGTGTGAAATTATACCTATGAGTTCATCAAGAAGGAATCAAAAACTAAGACATAGCAGGCACTACAGCGAATTTTAGATTTTTCGAGGTGGACTAAAATTGTGAATTCTTAGTCCACCTGAAGTCCACCTCGAAATATGCTTTTTTCTGCTTTTTTATGCACACTTTTGCGCATAAAAAAACCCTGTAAGTGTTGACTTACAGGGTTTTGCGTTTATTTGCTTAAACGCTCAGCGGAGAGAGAGGGATTCGAACCCCCGGTACCTTGCAGTACAATGGTTTTCAAGACCACCGCATTCGACCACTCTGCCATCTCTCCAAAATTTTTATATCAAGTCTGAAACCCTTATTGTTGTTAGTGTTTCAGTGTGTATCTCTTTTGATAACGGGTGCAAATGTAGAGTAATTTTTTGAACTGCAAAAATATATTTAAAAAAAAATGTAAACTTTAATTGAGTGTTTTGTCTAAGTGCTTTTTTATCAAATGTGTAGGTTGTGAAATATTTTTATTGATAATTTGAAATAAATGAAAGTAAATTAAAAATGGTACAATTTTTACAAGCTATACATATACTAAAACGGCTGTTTTAAATACTAAAACAGCCGTTATAAATAAAATACAAATAATTAGCAATAATTTTTATTCTGCAAAAAAACTTAACATATCCTCATATCCACTTATATTTGCAATTTTCGGACTATTATAATAGATCATGTAATCCTTCCCGCCAAGTTCTTTTAACCTTTCCCAGTCATGGAAAGCGCCTTCTATATTGTTCAATTGATATCGGCATAAACCTCTCATAAGTAAAAGAGCTTTGTCGTTTGGCAATAAAGAAATACCATAATTATAATATTTCATTGCTCTTTGAGCTTTTCCTTTCATAACAAACAGTTTGTTTGCTCTTTTAAAGGTTAGTGAGGCCGATACTTTAAAATCTTTAATAATAGAATTACTACTACCTTCTCTTACTGGTTTAAAGGC
>JBNKGY010000042.1:0-23173 GCA_050290065.1 Marinilabiliaceae bacterium | reverse complement strand
TTTTTTAATAACATTTTATTAGCCTGTACTTTTTCAAAATCCAACAAATCATTAATTAATGAGAGTAATAGATTTCCACTCGATTTTATTGATTCGAGATATGAATTATATGGGGGCTTTAAGATGTGTGCGCTTAATAAATCAGAAAATCCTAATATAGCATTCATAGGCGTACGAATTTCGTGAGAAATATTGGCCATAAATAGGGATTTTGCCTGACTGTTTTTGATCGTTTTTTTCTGTTCTATTATTAAATTACTTAGCGCTGATTTCAAATCTGTTATGTCATTAATGATTCCGGATATTTTGCTTGGATAGGAATTGCTATCTAATTCTGTAATTTTTCCTGAATAGCGTAACCATAAGTATTTGTTACCGGCATTCAATAATCGGAATTCAAAATTTAGCTTGGTTGATATTTTATTTTTTCTTCGAAAAAACATGTATTTCACCCTTTTACTATCCTCGGGATGAATGCGTGATATAATCCATTGGAAATTTACTCTGGCATGTTTAAAGTTATAGCCAGTGATTTTTTCAAAATAGGAGTTTGTGTTAATAATATCTTTTTCAAAATTATACTCTAAAAAAGCTATTTTACCTACGTTCATGCTAAACTCGAGCAATTCTTTGAGTTCTCTTATTTTTTTTTCAGCAACTACTCTGGGGGTAATATCAACCCTTACTTCAGCATAAAAAAGTTCTTTATTTTCTCCAACAAAAGGCACTGTTGTAATCTGATAAGTTTTTTCTCCGTTACTAGTTTCGTACGTAAAAGTCGTATTTGATGAATTTTCAAGTTTTCTGGGACATTCATCGCAAGTTTCATCCCTGTTTCTGAAGAATTTATAACAAGGTGAATGAATATTGTTTACATCTAAATGGCTATGAAAAACAATATTTGCATTTGCGTCTGTTATGTTAAGTATGGTGTTGGTTGATTTAAGTATATTTTCAACCTGGTCAAATACAAAATGAAAATCCGAAATATTAGCCTTTTTTCTAATTAACTCTTCATTTTGGTTTAACTCTTCTGTAATTGTTTTATTGAAAGCATCAATGGTTCCTTTAGTATCTTGATTTATTAAATCATTATTGTTTATTAAAAGTATTATAACTCCCCAAGTATTATTATGAATATTAATAGGACTGCATACTATTGAATAGTGATCAGAAAATTCTTCAAAAGGCGAATCCTCATTAAGTTTTGAGGATGCCACAGGTATAATATTCGTTTTTGGATTTAATCTAATTGTGTCAAGAAGTTGAGACTCTTTTAAAATTCGACTTGTGCCAAAAGTAATATCAAGTGGATTTGTGGAAGCAATGATATTAAAGCTATTATTCTTTAGTTTGGCCATAAAAACCAAGTGAGCCCTGGTAAGCCTTTTTATAAGAACCGTTTGTTGTTCCCAGTTCAATTTTAAGTCAGGAATGGCCATTGTTTCAATCATAATTTATTCGTTTGGATAGTAAAAAACTAACAGTATTACTTTTTTACTATTAAGGTGATCTGTAATTACAGCTCAATTATTTTGTTTTTTATGGCATATAATACAAGACAAGCGCTATTGCGACAATTTGTTTTTGATAACAAGTTACTTCTGTGCCCCTTGACTGTTTGAGCGCTTATGAAAAGTTTATCACCAATTTCTTCATTGGTTAAGCCGTTACAAATTTCTTTTAAAACCTCAATTTCTCTTTTAGATATATCAGATTTATTATTTGTTTCTTTTTCAACAGGTTTTCCTAGATTTGATATTATTCTACGTAATAACTCATTGGAGAAATAACTATCACCATTAACAACGGCACTAATGGCTCTTTCTATTTCTTTTATCCCACTATCTTTTAATAAAAAACCTTTAACACCGGCTTCAATCATTTTATAATAATACTCTTCGTCACCATGCATCGATAAGGCCATCACCTTTAGGTCTGGATTTTTTTCAATAGCAAGTTTTGTAGCTTCAATACCGTTCATAACAGGCATCGAAATGTCCATTAATACCAGATCAGGATCACACTTATCAAAATTCTCGTAAAATTCTTTTCCATTACTGGCTTCCCCAACAACTTTACCTACACCTTCAATTTCAATTAAATTTCTTAATCCTTCGCGAAAAATTAAATGATCATCAACTAAATATATTTTTGATTTAACCATTGGTTAATAATTTATTGATATGTTATTATTCAATATTTTTTTATTTACAAAACCATGAATCATGAATAAACTTTACGTTTATAATGGTACCGATTTCAGGTGAAGATTCAATTTTAAATTCACCTCCTAATGATTGTACACGTGTTTTCATATTGATTAAGCCTGATCCTTTATTAACTTTAAAGGCTTCAACAACATCAAATCCTTTCCCATTATCGGAATAACGAAGTTCCAGAAATCCCTCTCCAAATAAGTAGATGTCAATATTTTTAGCTCCAGAGTGTTTTATTGAATTATTAATACATTCACAAATTAATCGATATAATGTAATTTCAATCTCCTGTTTTATCCTTGAAGTTAATACATTTTTATATTGGAAATCAATACCGGATACATTTTTTATTCTACTAATGAATGTTTTGAGTGCAGTATTCAGTCCAAAATTCATTAGTGTATTAGGACTAATATTATTGGAAATTTCCCTTAGACTTGCAATTGTATCTTCCAGGGTTTCTTCCATTTTTATGATGATTTGACCTTTATCCATTTTTGATTCTGGACGAGTAAGCCAGTTTAAATATAGTTTGGTTGTAGAAAGTAGTGGCCCAATACCATCATGCAATTCTTCTGCAAAACGTCTTCTCTCTTTTTCTTCTGTTTGGATTATTGTTTGCAGCATTTTCATTTCCATCTCTTTTCTTATGGATAAATCCCTAAGAGTAATCATTATGGAATCTTCTCCGTGATATTTCACAGGATATCCATTCAGTTCAAATTCGCGGTATTTGTTATTATTTTTAACCCACATTGAAACTTCAATAAGAGGAATTATTTTTTCTTCAATTTTTTTGATGTAAGTTTCGGCAATCTCAGTCTCAGAGGGTTTTATTAAATCTATAATATTAACTTCTGTTGTCTGATTATCTTCATTATAAAAGAATGTTTTTGCCAGTGGATTGCAATCCAAAATATATCCGTTGTCGTTAATTATTAATATGGGGTCAGGACTTGCGTTAAATATGTTTCTAAACTTTTCTTCATTAAATTTTAATTCATTTAAGAGTTGTTTTAATTCTTGATTTTTAAATTTTAGATTTTGAAGAAGAGAAGTATTTTTTGCAAGTAAATTATACTGGTCGATTGCTTTATAAACAGCCACCAGGAGTCTTTGAGGTTCAATGGGTTTTGTTATGTAGCTGAAGATTCTCCCCCTATCTATGGCTTCAGAAATTTGTCGATGGTCTAAAAAATCAGTTAATAAGATTTTTTGTACAAATGGGAATGTTTTTTCAATATTCTCAAAAAAACTAATTACAGATTCTCCAACAATTAAATTATCAGATATTACAACTTTAATTTCGTGTTTTTTAAGTAATATAAAGGCATCCTCTGAGTTTGACGCTACAAAAGCCTTATAATGGTTGTTGAAAATGAGTTGAAATAATTTGGCTCCGTCATGGGTAGCTTCAACGATTAATATATTATCTAATACTTTTTGCATTATTGGTTTATGATTGGCTTGATTTACTCTGTATAATTATTAATCTAAGATACTCTGGATTTATATTTTGTGCTATATAGAGTTTATTTAGATCATTAATTTGGTCAACTCATAAGAATTTATTCTTTTAAACTTGCATCACTGCTTAATAACTTACCTTAGACATAAACATTTTATGTATTTAATAATTTAAAGAAAACTCACCATTAGTATTTTTAAATATATGCAATAAATAATTAAGCTTATGATTATGTGAAACTTCTGACTTTGCATCATTAATAAACACCTATTATTTGTCTACGATTGATAGGATAATAGGTTTCTTAGATTCATAGTGGATTCTAATTCCAAGTTAAAATCGGTATTAAAGTATAATTAGGCACAACCCCAAAGGTCTATAGAATGCCTTGCTTATGATAATTAAATTTGAATTACCATCTGTGTGAAAAATGCTGTAAGTATCAGTTTAATAGTGGTATATGTGGTTTTTATGATTGTTTTTCATTTTTATCCAGTCTTAAACATGAAATATTACAAAATGATACAATTGTACTAGTAAGATTGGTTCTTTTTTTTAGGTTATTAGTACAAAAGTCTCTTATTATTCAATGGAAATACGGATAGATTTGAAACGTTAAAATCAAATAGTATTATTCAATAAACGATTTATGTATTATGGATAAAAATACAACAGGCTCATATCTTACTTTTCTTTTAAAAAATGAATTATTTGCGATAAGTGTCCATAAAGTTTTAGAAATTATTGAAACTGATGAAGATCATTATATTACTCATCTTCCCAAGGCCCCGCAATCAATTTCGGGGGTAGTAAACTTTCGTGGAAATGTTATTCCAGTGGTGAATACCAGGTTAAAGTTTGACTTTGATGATTATAATCCGGATGAAAAGTTTGTAATTATTGTACTTCAGTTAAAAATAAATAATCAAGAACATATTATTGGTGCTAAATCTGATAAAGTAGTTGATGTAATTGAAATCAGCGAAAATGAAATTAAAGAAATACCTGCAGTAGGGAAAGGATATAATTCAGAATTCATTAATGGAGTTATTCATACAGATAATCGTTTTGTCATGCTTCTAAATCTTGAGGCTGCAATGGGTACAGATGAAATAATACAATTAAAAACAGATGTTGAAGTAACAGAAGAAGAAGAGAATCTGACTATATCTGATGCTGAACATAACGATTAGAGACACACTAGAATTTACATAAACAATTAACATCATGAATTGGAAAAATATTAAATTAAAGGGAAAGTTTGCTATTGGGTTTGGCATTATAGTGATTCTGATGATAGCCTCAGGTTATTATTCGGAGAATGGGATAGATAATATTATTGAAGATGCTAATGAAGTAATACATGGTAATGAATTAAGAGCAGAACTAGGACATAAATATGTCGATCATTTATTATGGACACAAAAGTTAAATACTCTACTAACCGATGAAACTGTTACAGAAATTGATTTCGAAACTGACCACCACAAATGTGCCTTTGGTAAATGGTATTATGGTGAAGGTTTAAAAAATGCATTAGAACTGGCTCCTGAATTAAAAGAGGTATTCGAAGAGTTTGAAAAACCTCACGAAGATCTTCATAATTCTGCTATTAAGATTGGTGCCGTTTTTGAACAAACTGATTGGCAAATTGCTATAAAAATAATGCAAGCTGAAATGGATCACCTGAATTGGATGAATAAGGTTAAAGATGCCATATTTGTGACCAACTCTAAGTCAATTAATGTTATAAAAAATGCTAATGAATGTAATTTTGGTAAATGGCTAGGTTCTGACGAAGTGGTTACAATAAGAGAGCATAATCCTGAAATTAACCTAGTAATTATGGAGATTGAAAAATCACATGAGAAACTGCATTCAAGTGTTGTACAAGCTGAAGAATTACTTGCCAATAATAGAGTAGAAGCCAAACGCTATTTTAAAAATGTTATAGAAAAAAATACGGATGATGTGATTGGAAAATTAAATGGATTCGAAGCGTGGTTTAATAAAGGATTAAAGGGAATGATGCTGGCGAATGACATTTATAGTCATGAAACATTGCTTCATGTAGATAAGCTAAAGAATTTATTTTCTGAAGTAATTGATAAATCAGAAGAATATATCCTTACAGATGAAGAAATGCTTGAATCAGCAAATGCATCTCGACGAGGTCTTTTTATTTTTCTAACGGTTCTTACAATTATTGCGGTGTTATTATCAATTTTCATATCTAATAGTATCTTAACACCAATTAAAAAATCTGTATTGTTTGCAAATAAAGTTGCAGAAGGTGATTTAACAACGTCTGTGGATATACATCAAAAGGATGAAATAGGAGAATTGGCAGAATCTCTGAAGACAATGGTAAAAAGACTAAAGGGAATTATTACCAATATAAAAACAGGATCAGATAATATTGCAGGTGCCAGTCAGCAGTTAAGTTCGGGTGCTCAGCAAATGTCATCAGGGGTGAGTGAACAAGCTGCGGCTGCTGAAGAAGTATCATCATCAATGGAAGAAATGGCAGCCAATATTCAACAGAACTCAGCCAATGCTGTAAAAACCATGGACATGGCAGGAAAGTCTTCTAATTCGATAGAGCAGGTTGTTGTTGCTTCGGGAGATAGTATGGTTGCTGTTCGCGATATTTATGACAAAATAAATGTGGTAGTAGAAATTGCTGAAAAAACTGATTTATTAGCTATTAATGCTGCTGTTGAAGCTGCCAGAGCCGGAGATCAGGGAAGAGGATTTGCCGTTGTAGCTGCCGAAGTGCGTAAACTTGCCGAAAGAAGTCAGAATGCCGCAAGTGAAATAGTAACCCTGGCCGAAAAAGGAATGAAACTTACAGAAGGTTCTAATAATATGCTTAATTCTGTGGTTCCAGATATTCAGGAAACATCACGATTGGTTGAAGAAATAGCAATGTCTAGTAGGGAGCAGGAATCGGGTGTTGACCAGGTAAATACAGCGCTGCAACAGTTAAGTATGGTCACTCAGCAAAATGCCTCTTCATCAGAAGAAATGGCTGGAAGCTCAGAAGAAATGGCTGCCCAGGCAGCTGATTTGGAAAGTATCACTCAATTTTTTACAACAGATAATAATCAGTTTAGAGCCTGGAATAAAAGTAAGCCGGTTGCCAAAACCGATAGTAGTGGAAATAATTTTGGAAATGGGTATTCTAAAAAAGAGAATGAAAAAGGATCCTCTGTTGAGGGGCAGCCATTTCAGGATTTAAGCAATTTTGAATCTGATTCAACCGATTATGAAGCCATGTAATTTTTGGTGTCTGATTCTGGATATGTAGGAAATTTATGTGAATTAATTGTTTTTTCATAGCACAAAAAACCATACAAACATGGACAACGACGATATATCAAAATTTAAACAGCTATTTATTGAGGAAGCAACAAACCTGCTTAATTCAATGGAGAGTAGTATTTTAAAGCTTGAACAAAACCCAAACGACCAAGGTGTTATACAAGAGGTTTTTAGAGTGATGCACACCATAAAGGGTGTAAGTGGTATGTACGGTTATGATGCTATGAGCGAACTCACGCACTATGTTGAAAACATATATGATATAATTAGAACTGGTGCCGGAAGTGTTAATAAAGAAGTTCTTGATAATACCCTAATCGTTGTAGATTTACTCTTTGCACTTATCGAAGATCAGGAATTGAAGAATAAGGATAATATTATCAAGCAAAAAGAATTAATTAATTGGTGTAAAAATTTTAAGGGTTCATCCTCAAAAACATATTCGAAAGTCACTGCTAAAAACGAAGATTCAATACTTACTTATAATGTTATACTTCATATGCATCAAAGTGTTGTTGATAGAAGGATTAATATTTTCTACGCAATTAAGGATTTGTCTGAAGTGGGCGACATACGTTCAATAAATCCTTTACCGGTAGAAGGTGATGAAGAAGAACGATGGAGTATTTTTGTTGTCGGTAGTTTTACCCAAGAAGATATTGAGGATGCACTCATGTTCGTTTATGAATATTGCATCATTCGAAAGGTAGCTGATTTCGATATATTCAATAAGGACGAATTGGATAATAAGCAAAAGGAATTGGTTTGTGATGATTTTATAGAAGAGAGTATCATTAGTGATTCTTCAGAAACCAATCCGCTAATTGTTAGCGAAAAAAAATCAATCAATACTAAATCTATGATTGATTCTATCCGGCAAAACATGAACAGAGTTTCTGTTGAATCAGAAAAACTTGATTATCTCATGTATCTGGTTAGCGAATTTATTACTACATCGTCCCAGTTAAATTTATCTTGTTCAGAAAAAGGATTTGAAATAATCAGACCACAAATAGAAAAGTTGGACAGACTTTCAAAGCAATTCAGAAATAATGCCTTAGATATTCGTTTGATTCCTATACGAGATATAATGCCAAAATTTAATCGATTAGTTCGGGATTTATCATTAAGTCTTGATAAAGAAGTTGAATTTGTAACGGAGGGAATGGAAACCGAGTTAGATAAAAGTTCAATTGATTTGGTGGCAGAACCTTTGGTTCATATGATTAGAAATGCAATCGATCACGGTATTGAAAAACCTAAAGTCAGAGAAGAAATGGGTAAATCCCCAAAAGGAATTGTAAAATTGAAATCATATAGTTCTGGTAATAATATATTTATTGAAGTTTCAGATGATGGAGTCGGACTTAATCGTGAAAAAATTATTAGCATTGCTAAAGAAAAAGGATTTATTAATGGAAATAGCAGAGTTTCAGACAGAGAAGTCTATAATTTAATTTGTCATCCGGGATTTTCTACCGCCGATGAGGTTACTTCCATCTCAGGCAGAGGAGTGGGTATGGATGTTGTTAAGCAAAAAATTACTGAAATGAGAGGCGAGCTTGATATTAAAAGCGTACCTGAAAAGGGAACAACATTCATTATCAAGTTACAACAGTCCATTGCAATTTTAGATACTTTACTTGTTAGAAGTGAGAAAATGAAATTTTTAATTCCTCTTTCAGATGTTGAAGTTTGTTCGCAGAGATTATATGAAGATGTGAATTTAAGAGAAAGACAGGGAACAATTGATTATGAGAAAGAGCTTATTCCATTTATTTCACTAAGAAACCTTTTTGATCTGAATTCATCATCAGCCAAAATGGCAAAGATGATTATCGTTCAAAAGAATAATAATAAATACGCCATTTTTGCAGATGAAATTATTGGTCAACATCAGGCCGTTTTAAAACCTATGGGCGAATTAGTGAAAAGTCATCAGGAAATTTCTGCAGCTTCAGTATTAGGTAATGGAGAAATAGCTTTTCTACTTGATACTAATTCCATAAACCAACATCTCTATGAAGAAGCTTAAATCATAATTTGCTGGAGATTAATTTACTTGACATTCTCGGAATATGTTAAGTATATAAGTTTGTTTTTATACACTCTATTAATAGAAACAGGTAGATTCATTGCAGTACTTTGATGAATTAGTTTTTGTTAATAGGTATGAGAAATGATTGCTATACTTTATACTGAAATTTATGTTTATAATAAAATAAAACATTATATTTGACATAAAAGTTTTGAAGTACATGTCAAAATATTGTGATTTGAATAGAATTAAAACCTCTTATGGTAAAAGTAGTTCTGTAGATTTTTTTATTTATCACATAAATACAGATAGAATAAAGTTATCATCAGTTACCAGAAGTTTATTGGGTTTACGTGCAAATGAACCATGTACAATGAGTACAATTAAGTCTATTATCATTGGGATTGATATACCTAAATTTCTTCAACAAATTGAAAAGTGGTTAAAAGGTGATGCTGATGGGATTATTCAGATTAGGATTATCGATACAAAAAATCAGATGAGAACTATCCAAATTAAGGGACATGTCAGGTATGATAATGATAGTAATATTCATTCGGTTTATGGAGCCTATTTTGACATGGCACACTTAATAAATTAAATTACCAGCCTATAAAATAAGTAAGTCAAATACTAGTATTATATACCCATGGGTTATCAATATATGATGGTTGATTTATTGGTTTAAATGCAGATACACTTATATTAATCATGAAATTGCTCTCCTCATAATCAACAGGTAATCTAAGCCCAATACTGCTAAATTCAAATTCTTCATAATCTTTAAATATGTCAGATATTATCAATTCAGAAGGAAGTTGACTTATTTTTCTGACTAAGAATTTTCTTTCAGTTTTATGGCGATATAATAAAGGATTTGAAGATGGTGATGAATTAATAATCAAGTTCATTATTTCACTGATTGTTTCAACCGGGTTGGTCAGAGTGTTTTTTTGAGCTAGGCAATGAAGAATAGGTAATAGGAAAATAAATGTAAAGGCTATATGTTTTCTGAAACTCTTCATATTTATCCAAAAAACATATATCCAATGATTATTGAAGCAATAATGCCTGCAAAATCGGCTATTAGTCCACACCCGATAGCATACCTTGTTTTTTTAATACCAACAGATCCAAAATAAACAGCTATGATATAAAAGGTTGTATCCGTTGCCCCTTGAACTGTCGAAGCTATCTTTGCTGCAAAAGAGTCTACCCCAAAACTTTCAGTATTACTAAAAAGTTCCACCATCATTCCTCTGGCTCCACTACCACTTAGTGGTTTCATTAATGCGGTTGGTAGAGCATCTACAAATCGAGTATCTACACCAAAGAATATACAGATTTCCTTAATTCCGTCGGTAAGGAAATCCATTGCTCCGGAAGTTCGGAATAAGCCAATGGCAACTAAAATGGCAACCAAATAGGGTATGATTTTAATGGCAATTTGAAATCCATCCTTTGCTCCTTCAATAAAAGATTCATAAACGTTTACTTTTTTGCGGATTGCTGCAATGAGAAAAATCATTATTATTGAAAACAGAATAATGTTTGATCCCACCATAGAAATATTTTTTATGTCTTCTTTAGGTAGGGTGGAAAGCCAATAAATTAGTCCACAAATAATTGTGGTTAATCCTCCCAAATATCCAATGATTACTTTATCAAACAATTTTATTTTTTGAACAAAGGCAACTGACAATATTCCGGTTAATGTGGAGAAAAATGTGGCTAATAAAATTGGAATAAATATATCTGCCGGATTGGCAGCTCCAAACTGAGCCCGATAAACCATAATACTTACCGGAATAATAGTTAATCCGGAAGTGTTAAGCACCAAAAACATTATTTGTGCATTACTGGCCGTGTCTTCGGATGTATTTTGTTCCTGTAATTGACTCATGGCTTTTAAACCCATGGGTGTGGCAGCATTATCCAAGCCTAACATATTAGCAGACAGATTCATCATGATAGTGCCAAATACAGGATGATTTTTAGGTAATGATGGGAATAATCGATTAAATAATGGGCCAATTAATCTGGACAATGCAGAAACGATTCCACCCCGTTCACCAATTTTCATAAATCCCAACCATAAGGATAAAACTCCGGTTAATCCTAAAGATATTTCAAACCCCACCTTGGCATTACTAAATGTGGAATTCATTAAATCAGGAAATATTTCCATGTCACCAAATACAATTAAGCGTATTAATGCAATAATAAAGGAGATGATGAAAAAACCAATCCAAATATAGTTGAGAACCATAATGTGTATTGTTTAGATTTGTAACAAAAGGATATATGAAAATTCTATTTCGTAATATATAAAAATATAACCTTTTATTTAACAGGCATATTATATCAAGAGCATGAAAATTTATTTATATCAAGCTCTGTGTGTAGTAATTGAATTAATAGGAACAATATTTATTAAAGCCACTATTAAAATGATCTTTTAACCGTTTTGTCGTCTTGGTATTTTTCATGAGGTGCACCAAACTCTTTACAGGTAATCTTATCAATTGGAACTTCCCATATTTTTACATTGCGAATAGCAGGTCCTGAATATTTGAATTTCTTATCAGAATATTGCTCCATAATAATGTTTAGTGCTTCTTCCTTCCTTGCAAAATCGTCTTGAAAATTTACTTTTCCCCAGGCTACAACACTTTTTGATTTCATTCTGTAGCTGCATGCAACTTCTGGGTGTTGAAAAACCAATTCATGATCGGTACTGAAGGTAACACAAATGTTGCTGTTATTATTCAAGATGTCAATAATCCGACCTTCGGGAGCTGAATGCAAATAAATTACATTGTCTCTGTATCCAAAATTCATAGGCAATACATAAGGAATATCCCCATCAACTACCCCTATAAAACAGACATCACAATTTTTAATGATGGCTTCAATGCGTTCGTTGTTTAAATGTTCTACGGTTTTCATTGCTCAGTAATATATATTCAGTAATAACAATTAATAACGTTGTAAAAAACAGGTAACTGTTGCATTTATAAAATGGTTCTGTTTCCCAATTCTTTTGAAAACAAAGCCTGTAGCTGCTGTAGCCTTGAGATTGTTTGCATTAAATCAAGCAATTTATCTTCATCCATTGCTTGTTCAACAATTTTAAGTTCCTGTCTTTTTTCTTCAATAAGGCGTTTTACTTTTTTAAGTTTTAATTCATTCATAATCTTTGGAACCAGAGAATGAAGGATCAATTCTTCTTCCAAATTTCCGGCATTAAAGCGGGAATGAATTTTACTTAAAGTATGCTCTTTACTTAATAAATCGGAGGCAAGCTGGCTGACTTCTGTATCCATATTGCTCACAAAATATTTAGATGCGTCAAAACCCGGGTTTTTACAATTTTCTTCGTACAGATTAAATATTTTTTTATACAAAGGGTTTTCACTCACCAATTCATCTTCTTTAAGTTGAGAAATAATATAGTCTCCCACACTTATATTTTCTTCCCCTTCCTCTAAAGTTTCCTCATCGAGCAAATTCATATGCCCAAATTTCATTATAAACCTTACGATTTCTCTTTCTTCATTTTCAAATGGATTTTGAGAAGAAAAGGTTTGGTTTGTGATAACAGGTGCTTGTTGCGGAACAGGTCTGTTATTAGATGGGTAGTTATTGTTATATCCCTCCTGTCGTTTTTTGCGAGTTATTTTTCCAATTTCATCGTAGAGAACCTGTTCTTTAACTTGCATTAAAGTACTACATTCTTTAACATACTCACCTCGTACGATGGTTTCTGGAATAACAGAAATTGTTCTAACGATATCCTGGAGGAGATGTGCTCTTTTAACAGGGTCGCTCTGGGCATCCTTAAGCAACAAGCCGGTTTTAAATTTAATAAAGTCCCCTTCGTTTTCTTCAATATATTTTTGAAGTTCTTCTGCATTTCTGTTTTTAGAGAATGAGTCAGGATCTTCACCCTCAGGTAGTAATAACACTTTAACATTCATTCCTTGTTCTAAAACAAGATCAATTCCTCTAAGTGAAGCTTTAATCCCTGCAGGGTCGCCATCATAAATAATAGTAATGTTAGGCGTAAAGCGAGCGATTAGTCTGATCTGATCAACTGTTAGTGCTGTTCCTGATGAGGCCACAACATTTGTTATTCCTGCCTGATGGAAGGAAATAACATCAGTATATCCCTCCACCAAATAACATCTGTCTTTACGTGTTATTTCTTGTTTGGCCTGGTAAATACCATATAGGATTTTACTCTTATGGTATATTTCAGATTCTGGGGAATTCAGGTATTTGGCAGTTTTTGCATCCGATTTTAATACCCTTCCTCCAAAAGCAGTGGGTTTACCCGAAATACCATGAATTGGGAAAATTACCCTTCCCCTAAACCTATCAGCTTTGTAATTGTCACGAACAATAGTTAATCCAGTTTTCTCCAGAAACTCAACTTTAAAACTATTTTTTAAAGCTTCATCTGTAAATGCTGATCTGGCTTCTGGTGAGTATCCTAATTCAAACTTCTGAATAATATCATCTCTAAATCCTCTTTCACGAAGATAGGATAACCCCACAGACCGGCCTTCATCTGATTTATGAAGGATATTGGTAAAGTATTTTTGAGCAAAACCTGTTACAGCTAACATGCTTTCCCGGTCGTTTTTTACCTGTTGCTGTTCCGGACTAAGTTCAACTTCTTCAATGTGAATATGGAATTTATTTCCCAGGTATTTAATGGCATCAATAAATGATAGTTGTTCAACATCCATTAAAAAATTTACGGCATTGCCACCTTTCCCACATCCAAAACATTTATAAATTCCTTTATGCGGCGAAACAGTAAAAGAGGGTGTTTTTTCATTGTGGAAAGGACAATTTCCAATATAGTTAATTCCTCGCTTTCGCAAAGAAACAAACTCCGAAACCACATCAATTATCTGTGCCTGCGATGTTTCTACAATCCTATCTACCGTACCCTGATCAACCATTTATTATTTCTGCTTAACTTCAAATATTTTGAGGAATACAAAGATACAAATTGAAGTGACAAAGACATCAATTTATATCCGCTTAAAGTAATTCAGCTCATATATACTCTGATATTATGAAAATTTCGATGGACATAACGTACGTTTTATGCATTAAATTAAGATTCCTATAAAAACAGTTGGTTTTCTTAAAGGTGCTTACAATGCACAATTCCAATTTCTTCACTACTTTTGCACCAATACAAATTGATATGATAAAAATTATTGCCGATAATAAAATACCTTTTTTACAGGGTACTTTTGAACCTTATGCAGATGTTACTTATTTGCCAGGTGCCCAAACAGGCTCCCAGGAAATAAAAGAAGCAGATGCATTAATTACAAGAACTCGTACACGGTGTTCTGAAAAAAATCTAAAAGGAAGTAAGGTTCAGATTATTGCGACTGCTACTATTGGGTTTGACCATATAGATACTGAATTCTGTAAACAAAATAAAATTGTATGGACCAATTCACCTGGTTGTAATTCTGGTTCTGTGAAGCAATATGTGGCTTCTGTTTTAGCATCATTTGCACAAAACAAAGGACTGCAGTTAAAAGATCTAACGCTCGGAATCATAGGTGTCGGTAATGTAGGATCAAAAATTAAAGATTTAGCAGAGGGATTGGAAATGAATGTGTTATTGAATGATCCACCAAGAGAAGAAAAGGAAGGAAAGCTGGGATTTGTTGATTTGGATACTGTTTTATCAGAATCGGATATTATAACTATTCATGTACCATTGAAGCGAGAAGGCAGTTTTGCAACTTTTCATCTCGGTAATCAAACTTTTTTTAAACGGTGCAAGTCAAATGTAATTATCATCAATAGTTCCAGGGGAGAAGTAATAGATAACATAGATTTGTTAGAGGCTATAAATAATAACGTAATAAATGGTGCCGTACTGGATGTTTGGGAAGATGAACCCAATATCAATTTGGATTTATTATCAAGTGTAGATATTGCAACGCCTCATATTGCTGGATATTCGGTAGATGGAAAGGCTAATGGAACGGCTATGAGTGTTCAGAGCATAAGTAAGTATTTTGGCTTTCCCTTGAATGATTGGTATCCTGAAAGTTTACCGGAGCCGAATCAACCGGAAATTATGATTAATGGAGAGGGTAAAAGTGATGAAGATGTTTGTGTTGAAGCCATATTACATACATATGATATTTTGAGGGATGATAAAAAGTTGAGACGTAATCCGGAAAAATTTGAGAATCAAAGGGGATCATATCCTGTACGAAGAGAATTTATGGCCTATACGGTTAAAATTCAAAATGGATCAGATAATATAGTGGCGCGCTTGAACAAAATAGGATTTACTAATGTTGAATTAATCTAAAAAACAGATAATCCAAAGTCACATCATTGTGAATAGGAAATAAATAAATGACCAAAATGAGTAAAAAAGCAGATATAGGTTTGATAGGTCTTGCCGTTATGGGTGAAAACCTGGTTTTGAATATGGAAAGTAAAGGCTACACTGTAGCTGTATATAATAGAACTACCGAAAAAGTAGATAAATTTATTAACGGACGTGGTGCTGATAAAAACTTTATTGGAGCCCATTCTATAAAAGAACTGGTTGATTCTTTGGAGCGCCCTCGTAAAGTGATGATGTTGGTAAAGGCAGGAGGTGCTGTTGATGCGTTAATAGATCAGATTATTCCATATCTGGAAGAAGGTGATATCATAATAGATGGAGGGAATTCACATTATCCTGATTCAATTCGAAGAACTAAATATGTTGAAGAGAAGGGATTATTATATGTAGGCTCTGGAGTTTCCGGAGGAGAAGAAGGTGCGTTGACAGGTCCATCACTAATGCCAGGAGGCTCTGCCAAAGCCTGGCCGTTCATTAAGGATATTTTTCAAAATATTTCTGCTAAAGTAGATGATAATGTACCATGCTGTGAATGGGTTGGACAAGATGGTGCAGGTCATTTTGTTAAAATGGTTCATAATGGTATTGAGTATGGTGATATGCAATTAATTTCTGAGGCATACCATATTATGAAAACTTACCTTGGATTATCGCATGATGAAATGCATGATATTTTTGATGACTGGAATAAAGGCGATTTGGATAGTTATCTGATTGAGATTACCCGTGATATTATGTCATATAAAGAAAATGGAGGGCCACTTGTTGAAAAGATATTGGATGCTGCCGGACAAAAAGGAACTGGAAAATGGACCGGTATTACGGCGTTGGATTTAGGCGTACCATTAACTTTAATTGGAGAATCGGTATTTGCACGATGTCTGTCTGCTCAAAAAAATGAACGAGTGGATGCTGCAAAAATATTAGGTTCTCCTGTAAAACAATATGACGGAGATAAAAAGCAGTTTGTAAAATATATTAAAGATGCTCTATTTGCCTCAAAGATAGTATCATATGCTCAAGGGTATGTGTTAATGCGAGAAGCTGCAATAGAAAATAATTGGGATTTAAATTATGGTGGAATTGCGCTAATGTGGCGTGGGGGCTGTATTATTAGATCCGTATTTCTAGGGAAAATAAAAGAAGCTTTTGATAATAATCCTGCACTTCCAAACCTTTTGCTTGATCCTTATTTTAAAGGTAAAATTAATGAAGCTGTTGAAGGATGGCGTCAGGTTGTAGCCCATGCAACATTAAGTGGAATTCCAGTTCCAACTTTTTCAAGTGCACTAAGCTATTTTGATGGATATAGAACTGAATCATTACCGGCAAATTTATTGCAGGCTCAAAGAGATTACTTTGGTGCTCACACTTATGAGCGTGTAGATAAACCAAGAGGTGAGTTTTTCCATACTAATTGGACTGGAAGAGGAGGAGATACCGCCTCAACAACCTATGATGTATAATTAAACAAATTACCACTTATTATATAAAAACGTCATTGACTTTACATGGCGTTTTTTTTGTGCAATAACTTTTCAGGTTTTTATCTTATTTCATAATTATGCGCAACCATTTAAATATTCGAAAGTCATTTTATAAAAAAAAGAATATCTTTCGAATATTAAATTTTATACTAAACTAAATTATGCATACAAATTATTTTTGGGTAAGTTATCTTGCCTTCATGTTTCTTTTGGGCATGAATATTTATTCTCAGGAAAATGAGAAACAATCCCAATGGTACTGCGGAGTATATTCAGACATTACCCCATATCTTGATACTGATTTAAACCAATTTCCATTTATTAGAAAGAATGTTGAAGAGTACGACGATTATAACAATTATGTAAATGGATCTTTTTATTCCTGGAAGGTGGGATTTAGAATAGAGCATCGGATGATGCATGAGAAATTAGCTTTTTATTCCGGATTACATTATTCAAATTTAATTAGTGGAATGGAGTCAGATGACTTTGGATCTTCTGAATTTATGTTAGTAAATGTTAGTCCAAATAATCAGGATATTCATTTTATAAGAACAACCTCATTCAATCAGAAAAGCCATTATGTTGGGGTACAGTTTGGAGTTAAAGGAAATTTGTATTCAGGGTCAGTTGCTCAATTGTATGTTAATGCAAATGTAGATTATAATATGTTGTTCAATCATCATATGGATATTGATTTCTATAATCCTTCAATGGCTACTTATTCCAATGAAATAAAGTCATTGTTCAATTCTCCTTCGAAAATATATAGTGCTGTTAATTTGACTGGAGGACTTAAGTTTGGAGAGATATCAGGTGTTAATTTAACATTAGAAACGGGACCAAGTATTCTGCTGACAAATAAGATGAGCAGCATTACACAAGCCACTGTTGGTTTTGTTTTTCAAACCTGTTTCTATTTACCTTTTTAATAAAACTACCATGCATAAAAAAATATCAATTTTAGCTGTATTTTTAATTATTTTAGCTAGTTGTTCTGTTGAGGATTTATATATTGAAGAATCAGTTTTTATTCCAGATCCAGAAATACCCGGTCTTCCAATTTATTCAGAAATGGGTTACAACACCTTTGGAGTTCGATATGATAGGGAGTTAATTACACATAGTAACTCAAAGTACCCATTAAAAATAGTGGTAGATAATAATGTTACGTCATTTATTTTCAATGGTGAGCGTGGTTGGTCAAATAATTTTAGGTTAATATTTAAGATCAATAATTACCTGCCATCCAGTCTTGAAGAATTATTGAATCTGGATCAAACGACTTTTAATTTGGATCCCAATAATGTTGAAATTGAGATAAATGATAACAATTCAAGTTGGGATGTGGAGATTATTTCCGGTGAATTTGAAATTATTAAAGCCAGAAAGCTGCGTGTTGATGAGGAAGATAAGGGTGTAATATTATCTGGAGTATTTCAATTTAAAGCTTTTGTAGATGGTATTCCCGTTGCATTTTCACTTGGTAGATATGATACTCTAATTGGTTATTCAAACTTTTTTGTTTTGAATTAAGATGTTGAGAAAAATAAAAGGCCGAAAATCAATTCCGGCCTTTTGTATGATGTAATTATCGGAAGCAGATGTTCCAATTAAAATTCTGCATTTTTAGGTGTTCTTGGAAATGGAATCACGTCTCTGATATTACCCATTCCAGTCACAAATAACATTAATCTTTCAAAGCCTAGTCCAAAACCACTATGAGGAACAGATCCAAATCTACGTGTATCCAGATACCAGTACATTTCTTTTTCCGGTAAATCAAGAGCTCTCATACGTTCCACTAATTTATCATAGCTTTCTTCACGCTGAGATCCACCAATAATTTCGCCAATTTGCGGGAAAAGTACATCCATCGCTCTAACCGTTTTCTCATCATCGCTCTGCTTCATATAAAAAGCTTTTATCGACATTGGGTAATCGGTTAAAATTACGGGTTTCTTAAAGTGTTTCTCTACCAGAAAACGTTCATGTTCGGCTTGCAAGTCACTTCCAAATCCATTTAATGGATATTGAAATTTACCTTTTTTATGAGGCTTTGAGTTCATTAAAATATCAATCGCCTCGGTGTATGTTAAACGTACGTAATCGTTGTCAACAACAAATTTTAGTTTCTCAATTAACTCCATTGAACGTTCTTCAGCCTTTTTGTTTTTCTCTTCTTCCTGTTGGCGTTTACTAAGAAATTCAAGATCTTCCATGCAGTTTTCAAGTGCATAATTTAATAGGTATTTGGTGAATTCTTCAGCCAAATCCATGTTGTCATTCAGATCGTAAAATGCCATTTCAGGTTCAATCATCCAGAACTCAGCTAAGTGACGTGCTGTGTTTGAGTTTTCGGCTCTAAATGTTGGACCAAAAGTATAGATCTCCGACATAGCCAAAGCTGCCAATTCCCCTTCCAACTGTCCTGATACTGTCAGGTTAGTTGACTTACCAAAGAAATCTTTGTTAAAATCTACTGCTCCGTCCTCGGTCTTAGGAATGTTATTTACATCTAAAGTAGTTACTCTAAACATTTCACCGGCACCTTCTGCATCAGATGCAGTAATAATAGGAGTATGAATATTATAAAATCCTTTTTCAGAAAAGAATTTATGAACCGCAAAAATCATCGAGTGTCGAATTCTTGTGATTGCCCCAAAAGTGTTGGTTCTAAATCGGAGGTGTGCTATTTCTCTCAGAAATTCTAATGAATGTTTTTTAGGTTGCAAAGGATATTCATCAGCATTGCAATCACCAATTACCTCAATAGTATTCGCTTGAATTTCTACTTTTTGTCCACTACCTGTTGATTCCATCACAGTACCTGTAACAGAAATAGCTGCACCGGTAGTAATTCTTTTTATTAGTTCTTCATCAAATTTGGGAACATCAGCAACAATTTGCAAATTGTGAATAGATGAACCATCATTAAGAGCAATGAAATTAACAAACTTATTTCCTCTACGGGTTCTAACCCATCCTTTTACATTTACTTCTTTGCCGTATTCTGCATTTTTAATAATTGCAGCTACTTTCGTTCTTCGTAATTGTTCCATTTGATTTTACTTTTTTTGAGGGCGTAAAATTAAGCAATTGTTTGATAATGATTAGCGGTTGCAATTAATAATTTTAGGGTAAAACCTAATATTTTTAAATATTACAGTTTGAGATATCTATTTTTGGGATATGTAACTGTCAAATTTGTGCTTTTCTTCAAAAAAAAGCCGAATGTGAATCATTCGGCTCTATATCTAATGAAGCGTTTTTAGCTTTTATTTCTTTGTAAATTCAGCTAATCTATTATCTAAATTCAAATAATACTTTCCTTTTTGTAAACCACTAACTTTTATGTTCTCACCAAATCCTTTAAAGATGATACCTCCGTATTCATCATAAATTTCATACATGGTAGGTGCTGTAAATGTTATCATATCATCCACTCTGTTTGGTTCAAAAGTTACCTCAGGTTTGGAAGATACCGTGGTGATCTCATCTGAATATCTGGCTTTACCGCGATAGTCAGTTTGTTTAATTCTAAATTTGTTTTCGCCAGAATGTAAACGAACTGGGGTAGAATAATTGGTTTCCATTGCATTCCCTTTTCCTGCTATTCTGCCTACTTCAATCCATTTATTCCATCTAAATTGTTCTACAATAAAAGGAATGCTTCCTGCCTCTTTAATAGTAGACCATATCACTTTGCCATCTTTAATTTCTAATTTTTTAATTTCAAATGTAGAACGTGCGTTTAGCACCTCTGGATTTAAAATGATAGGCAAACAGTTTTCTTTATATTTTACAGAAACTGTAATTTCTTCTCCTACCTGAAATCCGAATACATTTAAATCAATTTCAAATGCACTGGAATTAATTTCATCAGTAGAAGTCAATCCGTTTACGTCAACTTCATATACGCAAAAACCCACTCCACTTGGGGCAAATGGATTCTTGACAAAAAGGTTCTCTCCCTGAAATGTACCATTTAGAACAATCTCTTGTGAGAGAGCGGGTAAGCTAATTAAAGCTATTAGTAAAAAGGCGAATAAATGTCGTTTCATCGATATCAAAAGGGATTACTTAAGGTGATGCAATTTAAAAAAACATAAGCATCAATGCAACAAAAGTTTAACACAACAGATTTTAAAAATACATTAATTCTTTTAATCTGTTAATAAAAGAGTCACTTTTTATACAAAATTGATATCATATGTGATATTAGACTAGTTTTTTATGACTAAAAAATATTTAGGGTTCAATCCAATCTCCATTTTCGCGAATTAATTGAATTAATTCTGCAACGGCGTCGGATTCATTTACGTTTTTTTTGACCACTTCTCGTTTGTGATACAATGTAATTTTTCCGGGACCAGATCCAACGTAACCATAATCTGCATCTGCCATTTCTCCCGGGCCATTTACAATGCATCCCATAACCGCAATTTTTAATCCTTTTAAGTGACTTGTTTTTTCTTTAACTTTAGCTGTTGTCTCCTGTAAACCAAATAATGTTCTGCCACATCCGGGGCATGAGATATAATCTGGTTTTGAGAATCGCACCCGTGCTGCCTGAAGTATTGAATACATAGTCGAATTTACTGGTGTTATTCTTTCATAATCTAAAGTGTCAATCCAAATCCCATCACCAAAACCATCCATGAATAAAGGTCCAAAATCGCACGAGGCCTTAATTTGGGTTTCCGTATTAAAAGGTTCTTGATATTTGTGATAAAGAACTACAGGCGTTGTTAATTCATAGTTCGATAGCCATAAAAATGCGGCTCTTTGCTCAGCAACTTTATAATTGTTTTCTGATCCCAGTACTAATATCACATTATCTGATTGATTTAGTTTTCGTGCGAATTCAGGGGTCATTTGTGAATAAAGTACACTTACAAAACACATTTTTGTGTTAACCTGTGATTGATTCATGAAATCACTATAACTCATTAAGGGATATTTGTGGTCTGCTTTATTTAGTGATTTCCAATTTTCAAATGACACAATACATGGAGATTGAGAGAAAGAATAATCTCCTGTGTAGATATCGGGATTTTCATCTCCACTGCTTTTACTCCCTATTACAATTGGCATTTGATCTCCTCCAATAAGTCCAATTGATGCAGTCTTTCTTTTTATATATTTGAAAGGGAAGTACTTGGAAGTGTCTACCCGTTTTATTCCCGGATGGTTATTGTTTTTTTGTGTATGTGAAATTATTTGGTTGGCAACCGGAATTTCTTTCTCAGGATCTTCAGTGAGAGAAACCCGTATGGTGTCACCCATTCCATCAGCCAATAGTGTGCCTATGCCAACTGCAGAACGAATTCTTCCATCTTCGCCTTCTCCAGCTTCGGTAACACCCAGATGTAGTGGGTATCTCATGCCTTCTTCTTTCATTTTTTGAACAAGAAGCCTTACTGTATGTACCATGATACGAGCATTGCTGGCTTTAATGCTCAATACAATATTGTGAAATTTAACTTCTTCACATATTCTAAGAAACTCCATGCAGCTTTCAACCATTCCTTCTGGTGTGTCGCCGTATCTGCTCATTATGCGATCCGAAAGTGAACCATGATTGGTGCCAATACGTAAGGCGGTATTATTTGCTTTACATATTTTTAATAAAGGAATAAGTTTCTTTTTTACTTGCAGTAGCTCTTGTTGATAGGATTCATTTGTGTATTCAATATTCTCAAATTTCTTTGCGCCGTCAACAAAATTGCCTGGATTAATTCTTACCTTCTCAACAAGTTTCGCTGCAATGTTAGCCGCGCTGGGATTAAAATGGATATCCGCAACTAAAGGTATGTGATAGTGATCGTCAATCAACCCTTTTTTAATGTATTCCAGAATATTAGCTTCGCGCTGACCCTGAGTTGTCATTCTGGCCATTTGTCCACCTGCATCAGCAATTTTTTTAATTTGTTCGATGCTGGCTGATACATTATTGGTGTTGGTAGTAGTCATTGACTGAACAACAATAGGGTGATTGTTTCCCATGTATATAGAGCCAATTTTTACTTCAGAGGTCTTATAGCGTTCGTACTTAAAAATATCAATACAATAATCCTTTGAGCTCATTCAATTTCACTTTTATGATATTGCTACAAATGTACGGTTTTAGTATAAAATTTTGTGGTAAACTCCATATTAACCTGAGTTCGATTAAAATTTTTAGCATTCAGATTGACATAAAAGGCTGATATACAAGGCGAATTTTGCAGG
>JBNKGY010000041.1:0-23189 GCA_050290065.1 Marinilabiliaceae bacterium | reverse complement strand
CGTTGTTGCTCAAAATCCAAATCCTCATATACACTAGTATACTGCGGTTTGAATTTTTCACACGCCTTGTATTTAAACTTTATAGTCCAAACACCCGACTTTATGGACAGGCACTAAGTAACTAATAACCTGCCCATCTTGTTAACTAAATGATTTTGATTGATGATTTTATACCAATTTCATAGTGAAATTGGCATTAGTTGTTGAAGTAGGGTAGTCAAAGTAAGGGGGGAGATGGCGTTTTGAAGGGTTTTATTTTTTTGTCTAATCCATAATTTCAATAGCTTTATGTAAATTGCATTTTTAAATATTCATAAGAGTTATATTATCACATTGAAAAACACAACAAAATGAAACGTATATTAGTTCCCATTGATTTCTCAAAAAACTCTTTAAATGCATTAAGTTTTGGGATTAAAATAGCCAATAAGTTAAATGCTGATCTAAGAATTATTCATGTTAAAACCAGAAAGCTTGCATACAGATATATCCAAAGTGATGCAGAAGCTATTTTAAATGATAGTATTGAGGGGTGGCTTGAGGATATTTTAAAAAAGTATGGCTCTGAATACGTGGTTCCCAATGGGAAATTTGACTACAAAGTGCGTGAAGGAAATGTATTTAAAGAAGTTACCAATCAAGCTAAATATGATGATACAACTCTTTTGGTAATAGGTACACATGGAGTTTCCGGATTTGAAGATAAATGGATAGGAAGTAATGCCTATAGATTGGTGTTAAATGCTGAAGTACCTGTTTTAACAGTTCGACCAGAGCGAGAATGGAGGGGGATTAATAGAATTGTTATTCCTATAACAATTAATAAGGCCAGTAGGCAGATTGTGCCTGTTTCAGTGGGATTGGCAAATCTATTTAATGCAACAGTATTAGTGGTCGGTTTAAAAGAAAAGGGTTATGGTTTGTTGCAAAGTCGTGTGGGTGCCTTTGTTAGACAAACGGTTAATTTTATTGAAAAAAATACTGACTTACAAGTGAACTCGGAAATCATTACAGGGAAATCAAAATGTGATGCCTTAATGGATTATGCCACAGAAAAGGATGCTGATATCATATCTACTAATATTCTTCATAATGCAAATCCCCTTGAGAATATGATTAAACCGATGGCCAATCAGTTGATAAATGAATCTGAATGCCCGGTGTTAGCTGTACCTGCAAAAGAATCACTATATTTGTAGGCTCATTTTAATAGGCAGTTATGTTTAAGTATTCAATTATAATGCTGTTTTGTTTTGTACTAACTTCCATTCAGGGACAGAACAGGACTGGTAAGGCTTTTTTTGAACAAATTAGTTTTCAGGATAAAAATCAGGGAAAATTAGAGATTACTCAAGATGAAGATATTGCTGATCTTGTGGGTATTCATATCGATAGTAACAAACGGGATGGAGGAATTGATGGTTTCAGAATTCAACTTTATTTAGGATCCAGTAATAACGCCAAGCGAGAAGCAAGTGAGGTAAAGGCAAAAGTATTATCTCATTTCCCTGATGAAAAAATATATGTAATGTATGAAGCTCCATTTTGGCGAGTACAAGTAGGGGATTTCAGAAGTAAAAATGAATCTCTGCGTCTCTATAAGAAACTAAGAGAGGAGTTTCCAAGTTGTTATCCTGTGCCGGTGAATAACATACAAATGAAAAATTTGCAATAGGAATTAAAGCGCTTCAATTATGAGGTGCTTTTTTATTTTATATCATACCCAGAAATGTAAAAAGTAAAATAGTTGTAAAGCGTAGTTAAAAATAACATTGGTATTGGGTAAGCCAAAAAAATAGAATAAATTTGCGCTTTCTTAAAAAAATAAAGTTAGTCTCTTAAAAGTTATGAGCGATCAAGTTAAGCATGAGTGTGGTTTTGTGTTGATTAGATTACGTAAACCACTTGAGTATTACAAAGAGAAGTATGGTTCATGGATGTATGGTTTAAACAAGCTGTACTTGTTGATGGAAAAACAACATAATCGTGGACAGGATGGAGCTGGAGTGGTGAGCTTAAAAATTGATCAGCATTCAGGAACAAGGTATCTTTCGCGACAGAGATCTAATAAAGTAAATCCCATTCAGGATGTTTTTGAGTCAATCAATGCTCGAATGGGAAAAGTAAATGGTTATACCTCTGATTTAATGAAAGATCCTGTGTGGGCTAAGGAAAATTCACCATTTTGTGGTGAGTTATATTTAGGCCATCTGCGTTATGGAACCTTCGGAAATCATAGTATTGATTATGTGCATCCTGTAATGCGAGAGAATAACTGGAGATCCAGAAACCTTGTTTTAGCAGGTAACTTTAATCTTACTAATGTTGATGAGATTTTTAGAAACCTGGAGGATTTAGGACAGCATCCAAAGGATTTTACAGATACAGTAACAATTCTTGAAAATGTAGGTCACTTTTTAGATGAAGAAAATCAATACCTGTTTCGTCAATATAAAAACGAAGGATATACGAACCGCGATATCTCCCATAAAATCGAAGATAACTTAGATGTTAAGAAGATTCTTGAGAGATCAAGTCGCAGATGGGATGGTGGATATGTAATTGCTGGAATGTTTGGACATGGTGATGCTTTTGTTGCCAGAGATCCTTGGGGTATTCGTCCTGCTTCATACTATATGGATGATGAAGTTGTTGTGGTTGCATCAGAAAGAGCTGTAATACAAACAGCCATGAATGTAGGAATTAGAGAAGTTCAGGAGTTAAAGCCTGGATATGCACTGGTTGTGAAGAAGAATGGAGACGTAACTGAAGAAATGGTTCGGGTTCCACAGGAAAGAAGATCTTGTTCCTTTGAGAGAATTTACTTTTCAAGAGGAAGTGATAAATATATATATCAGGAGCGTAAAGAACTAGGTAAATTGCTTGCTCCAATATTACTTGAAAAAGTAAATAATGACCTAAAGAGTACTGTTTTTTCATACATTCCAAATACAGCAGAGACCGCTTTTTATGGTATGGTTGAAGGTATTCGGAATGAGGTTAATGCCCTAAAAGTAGAGCAGATAAAAAAACTGGGTCCAAATCCTGACGAGGCTCAGTTGGCTGAGATCATAAACATTCAGCCAAGGGTTGAAAAAATGGCTATAAAGGATGTTAAAATGAGAACTTTTATCGCAGATGACGAAAGTCGTGATGATTTAGTTGCTCATGTTTACGATGTTACTTATGGAGTGGTTAAAAATCAGGAAGATACTCTGGTTGTTATTGACGATTCGATTGTAAGGGGTACGACATTAAAAAAGAGTATACTTCGAATTTTAGACAGGTTACATCCTAAGAAAATAATTATTGTATCGTCAGCTCCTCAAATCAGATATCCGGATTGCTATGGTATTGATATGGCTAAGCTGGGTGATTTTTGTGCTTTTCAGGCTGCAATAGCTCTATTAAAAGAAAGAGGGATGCAATCGGTCATTGATGATGTTTATAAGAAATGTAAAGAACAACAAAATCTTCCGAAAGAGGAGATTGTGAATTATGTTCGTGAAATTTACAAGCCATTCACTGTAGAAGAGGTTTCAGCAAAAATTGCAGAGATGTTAACTCCGGAAAATATGGATGCTGAGGTTGAAGTTGTTTATCAAACAATAGAAAACCTTCATGTTGCTTGTCCAAATGATAATGGAGATTGGTACTTTACCGGAAAATATCCGACTGCCGGAGGAAATAAAGTGGTGAATACTTCATTTATAAATTTTGTTGAAGGAAGAAATGCAAGAGCCTATTAGTCTAATTTAGATTATAAAGGTGTATTAAAATTTAAAATAGAGAGATTCTAGATATGGCTGCTTATTGAATAGGCAGCCTTTTTTATTGATTCAATATATTCTTTGCTGTTGAGATATATTGATATATTTCACTGGGGTGGTGATGGATTTTGGCTTTGCTTCTTTTGTGTCCTAGCCTTACTACAATGGCATTTTGTGCCTCTAAAACAAAAATATATTGTCCTTTTATACCTCTGGCATATGGAATTTGCTGTCCATTGTCATTTAATATCCACCATTGATAACCATAAAAGTTAACCGCTTCTTTTGTTTCTGAATCTACTAAATCAGCGGCTGGTTGAATTGATTCTTTAATGTAGTCTTCAGATATAATTTGCTCATTTTTAATTTTTCCCTGATTTAGAATTAACTTACCGATTCGAGCGAAATCACGTGCATTACTGTTTAAACAGCAATAAGCTTTCTCATCGCCATCAGCTTTGTCTAAACTCCAGAGTGCTTGTTTCTCAGCTCCAAGAGGCATCCATAATTTTTGAGATAAATACTCGGAAAGTGTTTTGCCTGTGGCGTTTTTAATGATGATTGAAAGTAATTGTGTGTTTCCGCTTAAATATTTGAATTCTTTTCCGGGTTTTTCAACGGACTCTAAATGAAGTACGAGTTGATTAATATCATCTCCATAATAGGCTTGAGTGGTCATTGAAAATGGGTTGATATAACTTTCATTCCAATTTAGTCCGGAACTCATAGTGAGTAAGTTTTTTATAGTGATATTGTTTTCTGGTGGCTTGTTAAATTCAGGAATGAATTCTCCAATAGATTGGTTAATGTTGGCAATATATCCATCTTGAATAGCAGCACCTAATAATAAACCAACTACACTTTTTGCTGCTGAAAATGAATTTGATATAGAAAGAGAGTCAAAGCTATCCCAATATTCTTCATAAAGTATGGAATCATTTTTAATAACTAGATAGGCTATTGATTTGTAATGTTCGAGTGTATCTCTTTCTGCTGACTTTAATTCATATTGCATATAGTTGTTTGACTTAGCCCATGGAATGGCATCGCCGGTATTTATTTTTCTGTTTTTAAAAATCTCATAGTCTTCTATTCCAGGGAATACATAAATGATTGCTTTTTTTATATACTTTGGGGTTGCCAGATAAACAAAAACAACGACCGTTATTGTCATAATTAGGCGTACTATGAATTTTTGAGTTTTCATTCTAATTCTTTTTCAGGTTCCGGATACCATTCTTTAAAATTAATTAAATCAGGGAAAGCTTCCGGTTTAAATATTGATTTGCCACTTAAGGTGCGCAAACATTCCTGAATTCCTTCAGCTACACTTGGGTGAGGATAGAATATTTTTAATACTTCCTGGAGGCTGTTGCCCTGTTTTATTAAGTGAGCTACTGATACAATATATGCAGATGCTTGTGGTCCTGCCGCGCGCATGCCTAATATTCTGGGTTCATCTTCGTTGCTAACAATGATTTTAACAAATCCATTAGTAGCTCTCATTGCAATGGCTCTATTAATAAGTTGATTGGAATAATAAGCCACTTTGTGTGGAATTTTATGTGCGCGTAATTGTTTTTCATTTAATCCCACCGATGCCAGTTCCGGTTTAAAAAACATCAATGTCGACATGTGTGAATAATCTAAAGGATAGCTAGGTGTATCTGCAATTTTTTCTGCGGCCAATCTACCCTGAAATTCGGCAATACTATAGAGTTGGGTATGCCCTGTAATATCACCTGCTGCATATATATGGCACTGATTATTACCATCTCTTAATACGCAATCGTCAGCAATATTAATTGTTCCTCTATCGGTTGTTTCCACTCCAATATTTTCCAAACCTAGATTGTCACTATTAGGAACCCTTCCTATAGCTACCAGAGCCACATCTACTTCAATAACCCGGCTATTACCGGCATCATAGTCTAAAATAACTTCAAGGTGTGTATCGTATTTTTTAATTGTTCTGAGGTGGGCTGTGTGATGCACAAGAACACCATTATCTTCAAGATTTTTAGCTACGAAATCGCTTACGTCGTCATCTTCATTGGGCAGAACTCTGTTGGCTCGGTCTAATAAATGAACTTCTGTTTGTTTAAAATTGCTGAATATAGTGGCAAATTCACAACCTATAATCCCGGAACCAATGATTAGCATTTTTTCAGGGAATTTTTTGAGGTTTAATATATCATCAGAATCAATGATTCTTTCATGATCAATTTCTAGTCCCGGAGCTTTTCTTGGTTTAGCTCCAGTAGCTATAATGAAATTTTTAGCTTTTAATTTTTTTGTGGAAGATTGATCTGTAACAGAAATAGTATATGGGTCAAGGAATTTTGCCCAACCTTTAACTAAAGACAAAGAACCATGATGAGATCTGCCTTTTGAAAACGTCTCAATTTGACTCAATATTTGGTATTGTTTTTCTTTGGCTGCTTGCAATACCGTTTTGATTACTTGCGTAAAGTCAACACTTAAGCTGCCAGCCCTAAATCCCCGGTCTGTTCTTGCAGCTACGGAATAATCCATACTTAGTTCGTACATTGTTTTAGAAGTTAAGGCGCCATTCATAACGCCGGCACCACCAAGGTGAGTGCCTTCTACTATACAAATGTTCAAACCATAATCAAGAGCACGAATGGCAGAAGAATATCCTGCCGGTCCGGAGCCAATAACAATTAAATCAAATTCTTCCATTCCTTGTATATAACCTGTTCGTTAGTAAATATAAGCCAAAGCTAATATCTTCAATAAAAATATAAAGTTTAAACTATAAGTCAGAAGTAATCGCAATGTTCAAAACTATTTTACAATAGTTTTATATAAAACAAAAAACTACCCCTTGAGGTAGTTTTTTGTATTTATTTATTCTACAGAAGTAGGTTTCATATTTTTTGCTTTCTCTATTTTTTCTTCAAGGTCTTTAATTCCTTTTTCAGCAATATCTATTTTCTCTTTCCTTGATTCGTACTCTTCTTTTGAAATGGCTTCTTTTTCTTTTTCAAGTTTTTCTTTTGAATTTTGAATTTTTTCAGCTGCTTCTTTTACTTTTTCGTTCCCTTTTTTAACCGATTCTTCTAGTTCTTTTTCTTTTTCTTCTCTTTTTAATTTAGCAAGGCGAGCTCTTTCTTGTCCAAATTCTTTGCCTTTCAGTTCTCCTTTATTTTTTCCGTATGCATTTCCTTTTTCTTCATCAAAATCAGCCTTTTTCTCCTTTGTCATTTCCTCGGACTTTCCCATCTTTTCTTTTTTTTCTTTCTCGTAAGTTTCTTTTAGCTTGTCTTTCCCTTTTTGCATATGTTTTTCAGCTTTTTCTTTTCCTTGTTGAGCATAGGAAATTCCGGAAATCAAGAAGCATGAAATGATAACTATGGCTATTTCTTTGAATGTATTTGTCATGTTGCTATTGTTTTATTGTAAGTCGTTTAATAAATCATCCAGTTTCTTTGCAGATTCTTCAATCTCTGTTTTAGTGGCTTCAAGTTGAATAGTAACAGAGTCAATGACATTTATTTCTTTGGGAGAGCTGCTTTCAATAGTTTCTGATATGGTTTCTTTTTGTTGATCTTTGGATTCTTTTTTACCGCCACAACTTGCTAATATTATTGCGGTTAACATTAGAGGAGTAATAAATTTTTTCATGTGTTTTGTGTTAAAGTTTATAATTTGGAATGCATAATATACCCATAAATATAAAAAATAATTCAGTAAATGGCATTTGTGCTAATGCATGAAACTCCAATTGGAAATAGGAATAGGGAATAGAAAGTGAAAGAAATGTATAACAGACTGGGTGGAATATAAATGAAAATGCCCCAATAATGGGGCATTTATAATTTAATGTTGGAAAGTTTTTTAGTTAACTTCTTCCTCTGCTTCAACAGCTAACGAGTCAGTAGCTTCAACAGCTGTTGAATCAAGAGTTTCTACCTCTTCTTCAACTGTAACTTCAACTTGTTCGGCAGGAGCTTCAGTTGCTTTTTTTTCTTTTTTTCCACCACAACTAACGGTTAATAAGCCTAAAAATAGAGCTGGTAATAATAATTTTTTCATCTTTTTGAGAATTTAAATGAGTAATTTAACATATGTGTGTTTAATTGCTTAAATATAATCTATAATTTTAAAAAATAAAATAATATCAATTTAAAACATTAAATCTATATCAAGTTACACTTTAAAACGAATGTAAATTATTAAAAGTACTTACTGAAATTTAAGTGTGGATTATTGCATAGCAAACTGTTAGTGAGGTGATGAAGAAAAGTAGTATATCTGAAAATATAATATGTTTGCAACACTGATGAAAATTCAGAAAATTATGTATTTATAATTCAAATATAGCACTTGGGTTAATGAATAGTAAGTGTGTGAAGTAAGAATGACACAGACTTAGTTAGTACTTGCACGAAAACTCAAGTGGTAGATAAGAAAGTTTCATTTTTGAGGCTTTCGAAGCTCGAAAAATGTGAGTTTACTTCCGTAAATGATCATTTTGAGAGCAAGAGTAACAGCCTGCCCCGATTATTTCGGGGATAAAAATGGAGTTTTCTTGCCGACACTATATAGGGAGTGATGTTGGAGTCACAAAAATGAATTTAGCCTATGTTGAGAATGATAAAGTTGTGAAGCAATTTAAAATCTCAACAGATGCATTGAGATCAAAAGGTGATATTGTCGCTGATTTAATAGTTGAGATAGAAAATCTTATTAATGATAACAGGTTGAGGCGAAGGAATTTGCAGTGAAAGCAAAAAATGATGATGATAACTCAATTAAAGCATTTCAATGTTTTGGTGAGAATGTAGCTCATTTAATAGAAACAATTATATATGCCTATGGACCGGAAGCAATTATTATAGGAGGATCTCTTTCTAATGCATTTGGTTTATTTGAAGCTAAAATGATTGAAGTACTAAAATTGATCCCGCATCAATATGCATTACAAACAACAAAGATAATGGCATCCGGGAATAGTGATATTCCGGTCTTGGGTGCAGCTGCGTTGGTGCCTTATAATTTGCATAACGAATTATCAAAAATGAATTACGAATGAATTTATTAAAACAAATTTCCGTAACGTTTATTCTACTCTGCGCTATGTCTTTATGTTTTACTCAAACACAAGCTCAGGTGAGTATTGTTCCTATACCCAATCATTTAAATATGGGTAAAGGTGTATATAATCTGGATACCGGTTGTATGATTGTTTTTAAGGATGATCAAATTAAACCGTTGGCCGACTACTTTAGAGCTCAGGTGTATAATTTGGTTCAAATTAATTTAAAAATTGTACAAAAAGAGTTAAATACCAAAGGTATTCATCTATCAATTGATGAATCAGTTACTGATAATGAAGAAGGATATACCCTTGATATAACATCAGATAAGGTTGCTATTGTTGGCGCTTCCAAAATTGGATTAATGCATGGAATTCAATCTTTATTGCAGATTGTTTTCCCTAATAAAAGTGACGATGATTCAATTCATCTACCTGCATTAAGTATTGTAGATGCACCTGCTTTTAAATGGAGAGGTTTGCACTTAGATGTGTCAAGGCATTTTTATTCAGTAAAGTTTGTAAAACACATGCTGGATATGATGGCCATGCATAAACTAAATACATTTCATTGGCATTTAACCGACGATCAGGGCTGGCGTATTGAAATAAAAAAATATCCTAAATTAACAGAGGTCAGTTCTGTGCGAAAAGAAACTATGGTGGGGCATTATGTAGCAGAAAATCAGGTATTTGATGGGATTCCCTATGGTGGATTTTATACACAAGAACAAATTAAGGAAGTAGTTGATTATGCTTCTACGTTAGGTATAACCGTGGTACCAGAAATAGAAATGCCTGGACATGCCGTGGCTGCCTTAACAGCTTACCCTGAACTATCATGTACAGGTGGCCCTTTTGAGGTGTATACAAAATGGGGAGTAAGTGATGATGTTTTTTGTGCAGGAAAAGAAGAAGCATTTGAGTTTCTACAAAATGTACTCAGTGAGGTTATAGAGTTATTTCCAGGACCATATATTCATGTTGGGGGAGATGAATGTCCTAAAACGCGTTGGAGAGAGTGTCCTCTTTGCCAAAACAGAATGAAGGAACTTGGGTTAAAAGATGAAATGGAGCTTCAAAGTTATTTTATAAAACGCATGGAAAAGTATATTGCATCAAAAGGTAAAAAACTAATCGGTTGGGATGAAATTCTTGAAGGTGGATTACCCGAAAGAGCAACTGTTATGTCATGGAGAGGATATGAAGGTGGAATTGAAGCTGCCAATAGCGGTCATGATGTAGTAATGACTCCCGGAGGATATTGTTATTTTGATCACTATCAGGGAGATGAAAAAACGGAACCTTTAGCTATTGGTGGATTTACTTCATTAAGTAAGGTGTATGAGTTTAAGCCTGTTCCTCCTGAACTATCTAAAAAGGGAAGAAAGCATATACTTGGTGCTCAGGCTAATGTTTGGACAGAATACATTACTTCCGAAGATAAAGTGGAGTACATGGTGTTTCCACGTTTATGTGCTATGTCAGAGGTTCTATGGTCAAATGAATCATCTCGTGATTACGAAGGATTTATTAAACGATTGAATGTGCATTTAAAAAGACTTGACAAAGAAAAAGTGAATTATCGTCCGATAAATGAGTAATTGTTTCAAAATTAAAGTGTTAAAGGTTGACTTATTAATTTAAAATCACGTAATTATTGAAAAGATTAATTAGGTTGAAATTTTCTCAACTCTATTCTGAGTAGAGATAATAATTACCAAAAGGAATTTTAATATCAATTTTTATCGTTATGAAGCATACTATAATTGCAATAATAGTATTAATGATTTTGAATGTAAAGGTTTCAAATTCACAACATACGCATCCTCAAACAACGTATTATCAAGCTCCAAAAGATGAATTGGTTCTATCAAAATTAGAAGAATGGAAGGATTTAAAATTTGGGATTATTATACACTGGGGTTTATATGCAATTCCAGGAATTATTGAATCGTGGTCCATTTGTTCTGAAGATTGGATTGAACGTGACAGCACAATAGCTTATAACGACTATAAAAAATGGTATTGGGGTTTAAGTAATGAATTTAATCCGGTTAAGTTTAATCCTGAGCAGTGGGCTAAAGTTTCTAAAGATGCAGGAATGAAGTACCTGGTTTTTACCACAAAGCATCATGATGGTTTTTGTATGTGGGATACCAAAGAAACTGATTTTAATATCACTCATACTCCTTTTGGAAAGAACCCAAAAGCAGATGTGTTAAAATATATTTTGGATGCTTATAGAGATAATGATTTTATGGTAGGGACTTATTTTTCTAAACCTGACTGGCATTCACAATACTATTGGTGGTCGAAATATGCCACACCAAATCGAAATAACAATTACAACGCCAATAAATATCCCTGGCGATGGTATCAATTTAAGAAATATACTTACAATCAAATTCTGGAATTAATGACTGGCTATGGTAACATAGATTTACTTTGGCTCGATGGAGGTTGGGTTCGTCCTTTAGAAACGGTAACAGAAGAGGTAAGAGCTTGGGGGGCACCTATTCCTGAATGGAGTCAGGATATTGACATGCCATCCATTGTGAAAATGGCACGCTCAAAACAGCCGGGTTTGTTAGTAGTAGATCGTACCGTGGGAGGTTTATATGAAAACTATCAAACGCCGGAGCAACGAATTCCGGATAAAGCTTTGGATTACCCATGGGAAAGTTGTATTACTTTAGGTACAGATTGGGGGTTTGTCCCATCAGAAAATTATAAACCTACCTCACAAATTATTAAAACATTAGCCGAAGTTGTAGCCAAAGGTGGCTCACTTTTACTTGGTGTGGGACCAACGCCGGAGGGAGAATTTTCAGACAAACAAGTGGCTAGTCTTGAAAAAATTGGTCACTGGATGAAACTAAATGGAGAAGCGATTTACGGAACAAGAACATTACCAGTGGTTCAGAGTGATAATGTATTTTTTACACAAGCAAAAGATCACTCCAATTGCTATGCAATAGCATGTTATGGTGAAGATGGAACTTTAGATAAATCAATTAGTTGGGAGGGTAATATTCCCACTAAAGGAGCTCGTATGACTTTATTGGCAACAGGTCAAAAAGTGAAATATAAAGTGGATGGCAATAAAGTTATCGTTTCGATACCCTCTACCTTAAAAAAACTGCCTTTAGGAAAAGCTATTGTTTTTAAATATAAGAAATCCTAAGTGTCATGAAATACCTACATATCATATTATTTATAAGTATTGTTGCACTGAGTTGTAAGCCAGTTACTCCGCCAAAGGCATGTTTACCTGTTCCGTCAAAAGAACAATTAGCCTGGCATCAAATGGAGATGAATGCTTTTATTCATTTTACTACAAATACATTTACTAATAAAGAATGGGGATATGGGGATGAATCTCCTGCAGTTTTTAATCCGGATACGGTGAATACCGATCAATGGGTTAGTGTACTTAAGGATGCTGGTTTTAAAGGAATTATTTTAACCTGTAAACACCACGACGGCTTTTGTTTATGGCCCTCTAAATATACCAATCATACCATTGCTCAAAGCCCTTACATAGATGGTAAGGGTGATGTAGTCAAGCAATTGAAAGATGATTGTACTAGTCAAGGAGTAAAGTTTGGAGTTTACTTATCTCCTTGGGATAGAAATAGAGCTGACTATGGAGAACCTTCATATATCGAGTATTACAGAAATCAACTAAAAGAGTTATTTACGACTTACGGACCAGTATTTGAAATGTGGTTTGATGGAGCCAATGGTGGTGATGGTTATTATGGTGGAGCCAAGGAAGTTCGTAAAATAGATAAGAGAACATATTATGATTGGCCTACTACATTAAAATTGGTTCAATCCATTCAAAAAGATGTTATATTTTTTAGTGATGCTGGGCCTGGTGTTAGATGGTGTGGTAATGAATCGGGATATGTAAATGAAACATGTTGGGCAACTATTACCGCAGACACGTTATACGCAGGAAAGGTAGGCATAGAAAATTTGCTGGCAACGGGTTCTCCTGATGGAAATAAATGGTTACCAGCTGAAGTTGATGTGTCAATTCGTCCGGGATGGTTTTATCATACAAGCGAAGATTCATTGGTGAAAACAGCTGATCAATTATTTGATATTTACTTAAAGTCTGTGGGAAGAGGGGCATTATTATTATTAAACGTTCCACCTGATCAAAGAGGAGTTCTTCACGAAAATGATGTAAAAGCATTGGAAGCATTTCGAAGTAAATTAGATCACACATTTAAAGATGATTTAACTGAAGGTGCAGAGATAATAGCCTCATGTTCAAGAGGTAATTCTGCCGACTATCAAGTAGCTAATGTTTTAGATGGTGATAGAAATACATATTGGTGTACCGATGATACCGTAATAAAAGCCTCTGTGGAAATAAAACTTAAGCAAGAAAGTGCTTTAAATTATTTGGTATTGCAGGAATATATTGAGTTAGGACAACGCATAAAAGTGTTTACTGTAGAATTAAAGCAAGATGGTAAATGGGAAAAAGTAGCAGATGCTACAACTATTGGCTATAAACGAATTATTCCGCTAAAGGGGAAAGTGACTGATCAAGTGAGGATAACTTTTGAAGAAGCAAAAGCTTGTCCTGTTATATCAACATTGGCAATTTATTAATATGTAATAAATAAATGAGAAGGATATTAACAACCATATTGATTTGCCTGTTGAGTTTTTATGTACAAGCCCAGTCTTCAACATCGTTTGAAGTAAAGAATGGTGAATTTGTGCTAAATGGTAAGCCATTCACTATTTATTCGGGAGAAATGCATTATGCACGTGTGCCTAAGGAATACTGGAGTCATAGATTGCAAATGATGAAAGCCATGGGGCTTAATACGGTCGCCACTTATGTTTTTTGGAATTATCATGAAACAGCTCCCGGGCATTGGGATTTTACATCATGTAACAAAAATTTGAGAGAATTTATTAAAACAGCCCAAAAAGAAGGTTTACAGGTGATACTGAGGCCAGGCCCTTATGTATGTGCAGAGTGGGAATTTGGTGGCTATCCCTGGTGGTTTTTAAATGATGCTGATTTAACCATTCGCTCAGGAAATAAGTTTGTTGAAGAATCTGAAAAATACATAAACCGTTTGGCAGAAGAAGTAAAGGATTTACAAATAACATATGGAGGTCCTATTATTTTAGTTCAGGTTGAGAACGAATTTGGTTCCTATGTGTCGCAACAAAAAGATATTTCGTTACAAGAACATCAAGCGTATTATCATGCTATATATCAAGCATTACAAAATGCAGGATTTACAGTTCCTTTTTTTACATCAGATGGTGATTGGTTGTTTCAATATGGTGCTATAGATGGAGTATTACCTACAGCAAATGGAGAAGGAAATGTGCCTCAATTAAAGAAATTAGTTGATCAATATCATCATGGGGAAGGGCCATATATGGTAGCAGAGTACTACCCGGGATGGCTTGATCATTGGAGAGAACCTTTTGTTAAGATTAGTACAGAAGATGTTGTAAATCAGGTGGAAGAATATTTAAAGGGTGGTGTAAGTTTTAATTTTTATATGGTTCATGGCGGAACTAACTTTGGCTTTACCTCAGGGGCTAATTTCACTGATGAAATTCCTATTCAACCACAGCTTACAAGTTACGATTACGATGCACCAATAGCTGAAAATGGAGATGTTACACCTAAGTTTTTAGCAGTAAGAGCGCTTATGGAAAAGTACCAAGGTGTTGATTTACCCGAAATACCAAAAGAAATACCAATTATTGAGTTGGGAAAGGTAAAGATTACTAAGGCAATGAGTTTGTTTGATTGGATAAAGAATGATGTGCTGGTTGAGTCATCTAATCCGTTATCTTTTGAAGAGTTAGGTCAAGGATATGGATATGTTTTATATCGTAAAAGATTTACTCAGCCTTTATCAGGTAAACTTAAAATTGCAGGCTTGCGCGATTACGCAACGGTTTTTATTAACGGTAAAAAGGTAGGCAATATAAATCGCATGAATAACAATTTTGAGTTAGATGTAAAAGTTCCATTAAATGGGGTGTTAGAAATTCTGGTGGAAAATTTAGGACGAATAAATTATGGGAAACAATTGACTAACAATCGTAAAGGAATTATTCAACCCGTTTTAATTAATGATTTGGAAATTACCGGAGGTTGGCAAATGTATAAATTACCTATGGATAAAATGCCAGCTATTGAGGTGGATGGAGTACATGCAAAATCTGATATTCCTACACTTTACAATGCTCAATTTAAAATAAAAAAAGAAGGAGATGTTTATCTGAATTTAAAGGATTGGGGCAAGGGAATTGTGTATGTAAACGGACATCATTTGGGACGCTTTTGGAGCGTTGGTCCCCAACAAACACTGTATCTTCCAGGATGTTGGTTAAAGAAAGGAAGGAATGAGATTGTTGTATTTGATCAAGAGAATCCAATCTCTCAGTCTTATATAAATTCATTAAAGCAACCCGTTTTGGAATCCATAAAATGAGATATATAGTTTAAGATATATAATAGTTTGCTAATGTTTTGTAAGGGTCAGATAATTAAATGATTACGTAAATGGTGATGGCTTAATTAAGAGTGTTTAATTTATGAGTCTTGCGAATTAGTCTAATGTCTCCTGAATCAAGTTCGGGACAAGTTATTATCAATAATTAACGATCTGTTATATATGATCAATGAGATATAAAACTTGTATTAAAATGATAGATAAGAAGACTTTTTTTATTGTAATTGGGGTATTACAACTTTTAGTTGTGTGCTGCTCAACATCTTATTTGGAGCAGGATGCTATTAAAAGAATTGAAACTTATGAAAAATTTTTAGCACAGAAAAAGTTGGCCAATAACAGGGCTAATGAATTATTTTCGGTTTTTGATAAGGATATAACTGGGACTGAAAGAGAGGCTCTGGAATTTTTATATGCTTATATGCCATTGAGTGATTTAGCGAATCATAATGGCGAATATTTCCTGTCTCAAGTCCGTTATGCCTTAAAAACGCGCAGTTCCTTTAGCTGGGGAAAAACTGTTCCTGATAATCTGTTTTTGCATTTTGTATTGCCATATCGAGTAAATAACGAAGATGTGGATTCAGCTCGAATGGTATTTTATAAAGAATTAAAGGACAGAGTGCAAAATTTAAGTATGCGAAATGCAGCTTTGGAAGTCAATCATTGGTGTCACGAGAAGGTTTCATATCAGCCAACAGATATTCGAACAAGTGGCCCGCTAAGCACCATTCGCTCAGCATTTGGACGATGTGGTGAAGAATCTACCTTTACGGTAACAGCTATGCGTGCTGTGGGAATTCCTGCTCGCCAAATATATACACCCAGGTGGGCTCATTCGGATGATAATCATGCTTGGGTAGAAGTGTGGGTAGATGGTGAATGGTACTTTCTGGGAGCATGTGAGCCTCAGCCCCAATTAGATATGGGCTGGTTTGCAGGGCCTGCAACGCGTGCAATGCTTTTACATACCAGGGTTTTTGGTAATTATTCAACGAATGATGATGTAGTCACCAGAAACAATAAATATACTGAATTAAATGTTATATCGGATTATGCACCTGCCAAACGATTGTATGTACGTGTGAAAGACAGTTTGGGTAATGTCGTGAAAGATGCAAATGTGGAGTTTCAATTATATAATTATGCCGAGTTTTATCCTTTAGCCAAAGCTTTAACGGATGAAAATGGAGTGTGTTCCTTATTAACAGGTTATGGAGATTTAGTCATTTGGGCTTCTAAAAAGGGAAAAATTGCTTACCAAAAGGCAACCATTGCAAAACTGGATACATTGGAATTAACACTAAGGGGTTATAATAGTGTTATAAAAGAGCAACAATTTGCGCTTGTTCCTCCACTGTTAGGCAACATTGCAGAAGCCTCAGAAATTGGAGTTCAAGAAAATACTGAACGTTTACACAAAGAAGACTCCATTAGAAGCGTTTATGAGAGTACGTTTATTGATTCTATGAGTATCGTTAAGATATCTGAGGATTTGAATATCGATGCTTTAATGCTGTTTAAAATATTCAAAGAGAGTTGTGGTAACTGGAAAGTAATAAAGGAATTTGTATATCGTTATGCCGCTTCGGATAAGGGTAAAGTAATGGCTTTATTAACTGTAATTGCCGATAAAGATAGACGAGATGTGAGATATTCTGTGTTAGTCGATCACTTCGAAAATTCGGACAAATCAGTATGTAAAAATCAAAAAATATTTAACAAATATGTGCTAAATCCAAGGATTACAAACGAACTATTAACGCCATATAAAAAAACAATTCAGGATTATTTTGGAGATGAGTTTATACAAAGAACAAGGAAAGATGTTTCGGTATTATTAAACTGGATCACAGATAGTGTACAAATTGTAACGGATGAAAATACAGCGCGTAACCCTATGTTTCCTGAAGGAGTCATGAGGCTTAAAGTTGCAGATAAAACATCTCGTGATATCTTTTTAGTGGCCGCATTACGAAGTTTTGGCATTCCCTCTTGTTTAGAAGAAGCCAGAAGAATTCCCCAATTATTAAAAGAGGACAAGTGGATAGAGCTTTCTTTTGAAACTCTAAGCAAGGAGCAAAAGCCAAAAGGGGATGTCATGATTACCTGGGAACCCTCTCACAAGGGGCCGCCAATTCCTCAATATTACTTGCAATTTACAATAGCACGATTCAATGGATCAACATTTAAAACTCTGGATTACGAGTTTAGTGATCTGTTTGATTCTTACCCTGTTAAGTTATCCTTAGATGAAGGAGAATACATGATCGTTACGGGATTGAGGGAATCTGATGGTACAGTGTGGGCCAGAAGAGCATATTTTGAGGTGCAAAAGGAAAAAGAGGTTACTGTACCCATTCAATTTGCAACACCAAAAGTAAGTACTGATAACCAAAATGTAGAGGTTGATCTTCATTATAAACTAAATGACCTTTCTTCAGAGAAGGAGATTAAACTTGCTGATTTTGATAAAGGCAATGGAGTTGTGCTTATTTGGATAGATCCAGATAGAGAGCCAACCAAGCATTTAGTAAATGATTTAATTCGTTTAAAAGAAGCTTATGAAGCATGGGATGGTCAGATTGTTATGGTCATAGAGCCAAAAAAATTAACATCAGGTTTTAAACTTGATAATTACAAGAAATTACCGTCCAACGTTACTTTTTATAAAGATGTAAAAGACGTTAAATCTCAATTTTTAAAGTCATTAGGTAGCACACGTTTTATTGAATATCCAATGGCATTTGTAATTACACACAAAGGCGAACTTGTTTATACATCAAGTGGATATAAAATAGGATCCGGCGATGAAATATTATCGAAACTAAATACATTTTGTCTAATTCATTAAATCTTGAAATTATGGAAAATACCAGTTAGAGAATTAAAAGTTGAGAACAATCGCTTTGAAATCAAATCAAGAAAAATTATTCATTAAATTATTAATCTATGAAAGGTAAATTTATTGAAACAACAAAACGAAGGTTTCACCAAAAGTTGAAACTCTTATTCGTGTTAAGTTTGTGTGTTATTGTTCAAGCACAGGCTTTTGGAGCAAGTGAGGGTACTGTTAATACCGTTCTGAACTTGCAAGATCAGGGTAAAACTATAACCGGAAGAATCACTGATTCGTCTGGAGATCCTTTAGTAGGTGTTACCATTTTAGTTGAAGGAACCTCTCAAGGAGTTATTACAGATATAGATGGAAATTACTCAATTGAAGTTCCATCTGAAGATGCTGTGTTGGTCATTTCATTTATAGGATTTCTAACAGAAAAGGTACCTGTGGCTGGTAAAACAACCATTTCGTTACAATTAACAGAGGATATTACAGAATTAGAGGGGGTTGTGGTAACTGCTTTGGGGTTGAAGAGAGAGAAAAAGGCATTAACTTATTCACAGCAGAATGTTTCTGCAGAAGAGATCAGTGAAGCTAGGTCTCTAAACGTAGCAAACTCCCTGTCAGGAAAAGTAGCTGGTCTTAATTTCTCTACAACAGGTAGTGGTGTTGGTAGTTCTTCAAGAATTACACTTCGTGGTAACCGATCACTGACCGGAAATAATCAACCATTGTTTGTAATCGATGGTGTTCCTATGGATAACCATGTGGCCTCAACAGCTTCTGCCGATATTGGGGGAATTACCAGTTCTGATGGTATTTCAAATATTAATCCAGAGGACATTGAATCTATGTCGGTATTGAAGGGAGCTTCGGCTGCAGCTCTTTATGGAACTCGTGCAAGTAACGGAGTAATACTTATTACAACCAAAAAAGGTGCATCTGGGGATAGGGCTAAAATTACGGTGTCATCTAATATAATGTTCTCAAAAGCATATGACTTACTTAATTTACAGAATAAGTATGGTCAGGGTAGTGGAGGTGATTATGATCCCAAAAGTAGATTAAGTTGGGGTCCTGAAATGACAGGACAGTCAGTAGAAGCTTGGCAACTTTCTCACAATCTGGATTATTCTGGTCCTGCTACTTATTCATTTTTGCCTCAGACAGATAATGGGATGAGTTTTTTTGAAACTGGATATAACTGGGCCAAAACAATTTCTGCTTCTATGGGTAATGAAAAAACTCAGGGATACTTTTCTTATACGAACACAACAGCTCAAGGTATAGTAAAAGGAAACGATCTGGATAGACATAACCTTAGTTTGCGTTTGACCAGTAATTTGACAAATAAGTTGACTTTAGACACCAAAGCGAATTTTATTTCTCAAAAAATTAAGAATGCTATCAATATAGGAGAATCTTCTATTGGAGAGGCGGTGTATACCATGATGAGAAGTTTGCCTTATGATCAGTATAAAGATTTTGAGTATACAGATGCTGCTGGCCAATTGCAGTATAATTATCCAAATGCAGGTATTGATGGTTTTGGAGATGTTGGAGGAAATCCATTCTGGTTAGCACTTAGAAACCCAAGAACTGATGAAAGAAATAGAATCATTGGTTTTGCATCGTTGAAATATGACTTTACAAATGAGCTAAGTTTGTTAGTAAGAAGTGGTATTGATCAAGCAACAAATAAATCTAAACAATCACAATATGCATCACTTGCAAATCTTGGTAATGATGTTGGAAAATACTCCGAATCAATAGATGAAACCATAGAAGTAAACTCTGAATTCCTTGCATCTTATAATAAAGATTTAGGGGATGTTAAAGTGAATGTAAATTTCGGAGGTAATTCTTTGTATCAGAAACGATCATCTCTTGGTTCAGGAGGAGAATTAAGCAGGCGTAATTACTTTTCATTAAATAATACGACAAATGCAAAGATTACTCCTGATTTTTATAAAAAGAAAATAAATTCACTGTATGGATTTGCTCAAGTTGGTTTTAAAGAGTATTTGTTTTTGGATCTAACTGCACGTAACGACTGGTCTTCAACTTTACCTTCCGATAATAGATCTTATTTCTATCCTTCTGTGGGTCTGACAAGTGTAATTAGTGATATGTTGGGTATTCAGTCCGATGTATTAACCTTTTTGAAGGCAAGGGGGTCTTATGCAAAAGTGGGAAATGATACCGATCCTTATCGTTTATATGATGAGCTTAATTATTATGGTTTTAATAATGGTGTTGTAGAGCGTTCTCCATTGCATAGAAATGATAAGCTTAAGCCTGAGATTTCTACTTCCACAGAAGTTGGAGTAGATGCTCGTTTTTTCGGTAATAAAATTGGGTTAGATTTTACTTGGTTCAAAACCAATACCACTGATCAGATTTTTGTTATTGATGTACCTGAGTCTTCTGGTTATAGTAAACAGGTTGTTAATGGAGGAGAGGTTGAGAATAAAGGGATTGAATTAACTTTGAATGCGTCTGTTTTGGATCTTGGAGATTTCGCCTGGGATGTTACAGCCAACTTTTCTACCTACAAAACTAAGGTGATTAGTATTATGGAGGGAAGAGATGAGTTGACCATTGCAACAGGATATGAGAGGCTAGCTAAAACCGTTGTAAAAAAAGGTGGAGAATACGGAGACTTGTATATCAATGGGTTTGCACGTACAGATGATGGTCAAATCATTGTAGATCAGGCAACCGGCTTACCTGAGTTTACTTCTGGCTTTGGTGTTTTTGCAGGAAACTTTAATCCAGACTGGATTGCAGGTTTGTCAAATAAGCTTTCCTATAAGAATTTGTCATTAAGTTTCTTAATTGATTTCAGAATCGGGGGAGAAGTAATTTCTTACAGCCAGGCAAAAATGGCCGGGGTTGGAGTAAGTGATATTACTTTAGGAGGTAGAACTGATGGGTTTGTTGTAGATGGTGTAAATGTTACTCGTGATGCCAATGGTGCAATAACTTCAACTGCTCCAAATACCACATCTGTTCTTGCAGAAGACTATTGGACACAAGTTGGAGCCAGAGATCCAAGAGCTGAAGATTTTGTTTTTGATGCCACTAATATCAGACTGAGAGAATTGGTGTTAGGTTATTCTTTACCAAAAAGATTATTGAATAATAGTCCACTTGAGGGCGTAAATATTTCATTTGTTGGAAGAAATCTTTTCTTTATTACAAACAAGGCGAAATACTTTGATCCTGAGCAAGGTGTTGGAGTTGGAAACCTTCAAGGAATTGAATCTTTTAATATTCCTACTACAAGGGACTTTGGATTTAACGTGAAATTGGATTTTTAAAATACTTATACTATGAAAAATATAATAATCAAATTATTTGCAGTAGTATGTCTGATATATGTATCGGGATGTACTTCGGATTTTGATGATATTAATACAAATCCGAATGCTCTTACTACAGGTCAGTTGGATGCCACTATGGCCGGTCCTTCATTTTCTAATGCTTTATACAAAGGAATAGGTAATGCTTCTTGGTCTATTCCAGGTGATGATTATGGTACTTATGGATTGGCTACCATGCTTCATTCTATGCTTTTTGTTCACTATTTCTCTGCAGGTAGTCCTGGTTGGCAAACAGAAAGGAATGGAATTAATGATGGTTGGAGAAGTCGTGGATGGTTACGATTTTATACTCTAGCTGTACCTTCTCTTAATAATGCATATGCCGCAGCTGAAGGCAACGCTGAAGCTCTAGCCATTCTTGATATCTGGAAGGTGTTTATGTTTCATCGTTTTACTGATTCTTGGGGAGCCGTTCCATACTCTCAAGCAGGTATTGGCGGAGCTACAGTGCCATATGATTCACAGGAGGCTATGTACGAAGATTTCTTTAATCTTTTGACTGCAGCTAACGCTACATTAAATGCATCTTCCGGCTCAGTAGGTATTTTCAAGGGGTACGATGCAATATATGATGGAGACATTGAGAAGTGGAGACATTTTGGTAATTCTTTGAGATTAAGACTTGCTTTGAGAATCTCTGATGTAAATGCTGCAAAAGCAAAAACTGAAGCAGAAGCGGCAGTGTCAGCAGGGGTTATTGACTCCAATGATGGTAGTGCCTACTATAAAGTTTCACCAGATGCCTATAATAACTTTGTGGATATTGCTAAGTTTTGGGGTTTTTATATGTCTGCAGATCTGGAAAGCATCCTAAAAGGATATAATGATCCTCGTTTGGCTACATGGTTTAGTGCCAATGCAGATGGAGATTATGTAGGTCAACCTAATGGAGGAGGCACTACCCGAACATGGAATACGGATATGTTGAGTCTTACAAATCAGGAAACCACATTTGCTGATGCAAATACAAAAGATATAGAAGTAATGATGGCTGCTGAAACGTATTTTAACAGAGCCGAAGGTGCTTTGAATGGATGGAATATGGGAGATGGAGCCAAGTCGTTGTATGAAAGTGGTATTAATATGTCTATGGAGCAATGGGGAATTGCAAATGCTACGGATATTTCTATATATATAGCTGGAACAACTACAGCTGTAGAGCCTACTTTAGCAGCACAATATACCGCAGCAGGTCATAGTACAACTCCTCCAGTAGATGTGCCTGTATCCTGGGCAGTATCTGAAGCTGCACAAAGAAAACAAATTGCGGTACAAAAATACCTGGCTCTTTTCCCTGAGTCCTGGGAAACCTGGTCTGATCTTAGAAGAACCGATGCGAATATTTTGTATCCATTACTTACAACAGAAGATTCAGAAGTAGGTACTGGATTAATGAGAAGATTAACCTATGTGCCAAACGAATTAAGTACAAATTCGGATGCTGTTAGTGCTGCTATAAGTGCACTTCCTGGAGCCGAGGATAAAGGAAGTGTAAGAGTTTGGTGGGATACAAAGTAAATATGTATATTTCTTTAAACCTGAGTTCGATTAAAATATTTAGTATTCAGATTGATATAAAAGACTGATATACAAGACGAATTTTGCAGGGCTAGC
>JBNKGY010000040.1:0-23237 GCA_050290065.1 Marinilabiliaceae bacterium | reverse complement strand
TTTTCTTTGAAACCTGGATTTCTTGTGCAATTTCCTACATCTCGTAGTTTTTTTTTGAATCATTGAATTCATTATTCGACGTAGTCTAACAGCTCGTCTCTATTCGAGAGACCCCGCTTATTGCAATTCAGAATTGAATTGATTCTACCGTCGATATATTTGCAATTCAATTGGAATCAATATATCCTAAAGTTTTTCTCTCCCCGCCCTCTTCTTTCCTTTTTTAGAGTATTCAAAATCCTACTATAACGCTTGATATTCTTTCTTTTTTTTTTTTCTTTTTGTTTTTTCTTTTCTTGTTTTGTTTTTGTTTTTTTCTTTTCTTTTTTTGTATTGTTTATTGATTTTGCAGACTAAATATGTTGCGGGTTTATCTTAGTTTTTAACTAAACCACTTCTTTCAAGCAATGCGTCAATGGTTGGTTCCTGACCTCTAAAGGCAACATAAAGATCCATTGGATGTTTTGTTCCCCCCTTGCTTAAAATATTATTTCTGAATGATGATGCTGTATCTTTATCGAAGATTCCATTTTGCTTAAACAAACTAAAGGCATCTGCATCTAAAACTTCAGCCCACTTATACCCATAATAACCAGCAGCATATCCTCCTGCAAAAATATGTGAGAATGCTGTGCTAAAACAAGTTCCATTCACTTTTGGGAATAATTCTGTACTCTCCATGGCTTTTTCTTCGAATTCAGATACATTTCCACTAAATGGTGATGATAAGGAATGCCAAGCCATGTCATTTATACCAAATGACAACTGACGGACACATTGATACCCGCTTTGAAAATTTACTGAATCCATAATTTTATCAACTAATTCATCAGGTATTGTTTCACCGGTTTTATAATGTTTACCCACTGTTTTAATCCATTCTTTTTCTGTACCCCAATTCTCAAGTATCTGCGATGGCAATTCAACAAAGTCTCTGTATACATTTGTGCCACTTTGACTTTTGTAGGTTGTTTCACTTAGCATGCCATGTAATCCATGTCCAAATTCATGCAAAAATGTTCTTACCTCGTTGTATGTGAGTAGTGAAGGTTCATTATCAGTAGGTCGTGTAAAATTGCAAACTAGAGAAACAAACGGTCTGATATCTACGCCGTCTTTTTTTAATTGTTCTCCATAGTTTGTCATCCAGGCACCACCTTGCTTACTTTCTCTTGGAAAAAAATCAACATATAAAATAGCTAAAAACTTCTTGTTTTCATCCAAAACCTCATAAGCTTTTACTTCCGGATTATAAACAGGAATGTCTTTATTTTCTTTAAACGTTATACCATACAATGTCGTAGCCAGATCAAATATCCCTTGTTCAACCTTTTCGAGTTGAAAAAATGGTTTGGTCATTTCTTCTGTAAAAGAAAACTTCTCAGACTTAAGTTTCTCTGAATAATAACTAAAGTCCCAACGTTGCAAATTGTCGCTCAAACCATTTTGCTTAGCAAAAGCTTCAACTTCTTTTACATCGTCAGCTGCAAATGAATATGATTGAGCTAATAAATCGCCTAAAAAATCATTCACTTTTTCTGGAGACTGAGCCATTCTTTCTTCAAGAACATATTGGGCATAGTTTTCAAAATCGAGAAGTTGCGCCTTTTCCAAACGTAAATTCACAATTTTTTTTACAATTTCATTATTATCATGTTTATTACCCTGGTTTGCTTTGGTTGCATTGGCTATGAACAATTGTTTTCTTAGTTCCCTATTGTCGGCATACTTCATAAAAGGAATAAAGCTTGGATACTGAAGTGTAAATGTCCATCCCTCTTTCCCGTCGGCTTTAGCCTGTTGAGCAGCGGCAGAAATAACTGCCTCAGGTAGTCCGGATAAATCCTCTTTATTTTTTATATGGAGTTTATAGGCATTGGTTTCAGCCAACACATTTTCTCCAAATTCAAGAGTTAATTTGGATAGCTCTTTTGAAACCTCACGATAACGTTTTTTCTTTTCTCCGGATAATAAGGCCCCTTTTCTGGTAAAAGCCTTATATGTGTCTTCCAACAGCATGTTTTGCTCATCACTAAGGTTTAATGATTCCTTTTTCTCGTATACAGATTTTACTTTGATAAACAAGGTTTCGTTTAACCATATATCATTTGAATATTCTGATAGCAAGGGAGATATCTCTCTTGCAATACTTTGTATTTCATCGTTGGTTTCTGCATGGTTGATATTGAAAAATATAGAAGAGACCCGTTCTAGTTTTTCTCCGGAATTTTCCAATGCCTCAATGGTGTTTTTAAAAGTCGGTTCTTCTTTATTTTCAATGATTCGGGCAATGTCCTTTTTACCTTCTTCTATAGATAATTTAAATGCAGGTAAATAATCTGATATCTTAATCTTATCAAAAGGAGGGGTTTGAAATGGTGTATTAAATTCTGTTAATAATATATTGTTCATATGTTTATAATTTATCAAAACCTTGATAACCAATGCAAATTTCAATCATGCTTCAGTGTGCCCAATAATTTGCTCTGGCCATGCCAGTTTCGTGTGTTTAAGTTTTATATTTATTTTATCTACAGCTCGCAAAATAAACGAATGTTCTGATAATGTAATCTTTTGCTAAACTTACTATGGTACTATTTTTAATTAATTAGTTTAAGTTAATGAATCTGCAAATTAAACAACAAAAAAGCATGTTTCGTTTTATCTTTTAATATGTTTTAATATTTGATTTATTGAGTTGTATGTATTTATGTTTGTAATGAGTTGTTATATAGTAAGATAGTGGTTGTTGTGTTTTTCAGGTTGTAAAATAATTATATGTGTAAAAAAGTGTTAAAGTGTCATAGTTAAAGTAGATGCTTTAATAATTCATGGATTTTATTATTTTGGTGTTGAGAATCCAATATCAGCTGAATGAAACCTTGTTGTTGAATTGGAGTAAAAAGTAGTAAAACCTATTAACCAGAGTTCAGAATTTATGTAGAATTCGGGTTGTTAATTGTTGTATAAAACTGAAGCATTGTAAAATGCTCCTGATAAATTTTTTAAAATGAAATGTAATTTGGTGAAAACGTTATTCCCTATTGGTTTTTTATTGGTGTTTACTGTCATGTCAGCTCAAAATTCCTCTCATAAAGGATTGTCGGCCGGCGACTTAAAAAAGATAGAAAGAGCTGAAAAAAAGATTAAGAAAGCAGAGGCGATTGTCGAGAAACAAGAAAAATATACTTCGCAAGTTGAAGCATTGGAAAATAGCAATAGTTCTAGGGTTGGAAAAATTGAGCGTTTAATGACTAAAGCTAATGGTGTTGTGATGCAATCATCATCTTATTATAAAGAAGGTTACGGTATCAAATATAAAGCCTATAAGAAAGCATTTGGGCGAGAGTTGAAAAAGGGAACCTTAGATGGAGAATCTCTGAAATTAAAAGAATTGGCACAAAAAGCCTATAAAACAGGTAGAAAATGGAGACGAAAATCAGAAGGTCAAAAGGATGTTAACAGAGGAGTTGATTATTTATATAAAGCAAATGGAATTGAAGATGATGCTATTAAAAGTCTGATAAAAGCTTTAGATGGAATGGGTGACCAGCACAATAATACAATTACAGAAAATCCTGAACCAGTTCAGGATTCTGTTGTTGCTATACAGGATTCAATGGAAGTACTCACTGGTCCAATGGTTGAAATACTGGAAGCAGACTCAGTTGCGTCTGATGAGGTTGTTATGGTAAATGATTCATTGGCCACGGCATCAATGGTTTCGGATTCAATAGTAACTACCTCGGTAGATACAGCTACGATTGTTGTACCTGAAATAAATGAGGAGGTGGTTTCTGAACCAGAATTGGAAATAAAAGAAATGAATACCTATTTTTCAATTCAGTTTTTAGCCGAAAAACAACCTGTTCCCAAAGACAAAATTGCAAGTTTGTATGGAGGAACACATGAAGTATTAAAACATGAGGCTGATGGGTGGTATAGATATAGTTTTGGAAAATTTGGTTCACTTGAAGAGGCAAAAAATGAACTGGGAAAATCAGGGACCAAAGGATATGTTGTCGCATATCACAATAATAAACGAATCTCAACCAGAGAAGCTGTTGAATTAATGGCTGGTGAATAAAACTTACATAAATAATATAATTTTGTAAACCATAACACACATAACCTGAAAGAACAAAGTACAATTCTCAAATCACACCAATAATAAGAGATTTGCAAATATTGTCAGGTTTATAAAACGAAAAGACATGAAAAAATTAATTTTTGCGATTGTAATTAGTCTGTTTAGTATGAACGGATTTTCACAAATTAATATTGGGGATATTCTCCAAGCAGGAGTAGACGATGCTAATGTATTGGCAAAGCCCTATCTAAATCCATGGGGGCAGATGTTAGGTCGAAGCTTAAATGCAGGCTGGTATAATTCAGCTAAAGTGCATAAATTATTGGGCTTTGATATTACATTTACTGGGGCATATACAACTTCTCCATCCAGTGATGCTACGTTTGATATTGCAAAATATGAAGATAAGTTACAGACTTACCATGTGCAAAGTACAAATACTATTGCTCCAACTGTTGCCGGAGAGATGGCAGAGGCTGACCGTCCCGTTTTAAGAGCAAATGGTGATCCTTTTGGACTTACTGATTTTACCATGCCTAATGGTTCGGGTCTTGATTACCTTTTAACTCCAATGGTTACAGTAGGTGTTGGGTTACCCAAAGGGATTGAAGTGAAAGGTCGGTTTGCTCCAAAACTTGAAATTGGAGATGCAGGTAAATTCTCACTTTGGGGACTTGGTGTTCAAAAAGATATTAAGGATTATATACCAGGATTAAAGCATGTTCCCGTAGTAAATTTATCAGTGTTGGCAGCATATACTGATTTGTCAAGTACTGTAAGTGTTGCAACAGAGATGGCTGATAATAGTACGATGAGTGTTGGAGCAAGTGCATTTACTACAAGATTATTAGTTGGAGCTAACTTACCTTTAGTGGCTTTTTATTCAGGAGTTGGTTTAAATAAATCAACAAGTGATTTTAATGTTCAGGGAGATTATACTCTAATTGGAGGTGAATCAATTAAAGATCCTATTAAAGTGTCATATTCTAACAGTTCTGTAGACTTTAATGTAGGGATGCGTCTTCGACTTGGAGTTATTGGTATTCATGCTGATTACACAGTTGGTGATTATAGCTCAATTACAGCCGGATTGGGCATTAACTTTAGATAATATTAAAAGTTTGTTTAAAATAAGGTCATCTTTAAAGGTGACCTTATTTTTTTTGATCTAAGTTTTGCTCTTTAACTTCCCTGTTCGTATCTTTTAATTTTTAATGGATATACTCATGATCGTAAAGTTTATTTGTTTATTACTGATTACATGTTCTGTTTCAGCTTATAGTCAGCACATACCGCAAGAGATAAAGAGTTGGTTAAGTTCAGAAGAACTTGATAAAATACGAAAAGCAGAGGTTAATATTGATCAGGGGGAACAGATATTGTTTCCAAAATTAGTAAAGGATAGTTCTGAGTTAAAAACCAAGAATTATTTGCAACTAGCCGAAAATCTTTATGTTGGTAATAGAGTTGGAAAACTTTTAGTTGAAAGCAAAGGGTATTTTACAGCGGGTTTTGAATCAAAAATTAATGTTTATAAAACTTACATTGATTACTATTTGAGGTTAGAGGGAGAAAGAGCATCAAATGATTTAGGTCTGTTAAATGATAGTATCGAAAGTTTAATCAATCAGGCCAGGCTGTTTCGAAATAAAAGTGCAGTTAAGGGAAGCCGGAAGGCTGCAGGTTTTCTAATACATAAATCCAATTTGAACCTTCAGAATGCTGTGCTTTTATGTGAGCAAACCATGTTTAAAATAAAAGAAAAAAGTATTGTTAATGATGTGGCATTAGATGAAGTATTGCCCAAATCAGATGATAAAGAAGATGAATCGTCTGTAAATATACAAGAAACAATAGAAGTAGTCCCTGAGGTTAAAGAGGCGGTGGGGGAAGAAATTGTTCCGGTGGCAAAGCCTGAAGTTGTAAAAGAGGTTGTTCCTGTTAACGAGGAACAAGTTGTTGCAGTTGAGGAGAAAAAAGCTGATCCTGAAGTGTACTTTACTATTCAGATTTTAGCGGATCGCAAACCGGTTTCAATGGATAATATTAAAAAAGTATATAGTGGAAGTCTGCAAGTGGTCGAAAATAGAGGTGATGGGTGGTATCGTTATAGTTTAGGTAAGTTTATAGAGCTTTCACAAGCGAAAAAAGAATTAGCCGATTCAAAAATTAAAGGTTATGTTGTAGCGTATAAAAAGGGAGTTCGAATATCCGTACGTGAAGCATTAAGTTATTTCGAAAGTTTAAACCAATAGAACCAACATAATGAGAAAATTAATTATATTGTTTTTTCTGATTTCATTTACCCATTTTTTATTTGCCCAAAAAGATATAGTGAATTATTTTCAGGTTCCGGAACTTTATAAGCCTATGATGGTGAAATATATGGAACCAATGGCTAAAATGACAAATGGAAATCTGAATGCCGGTTGGTATCACTCAGCCAAAGCGCATCGCTTTTTAGGATTCGACTTGTCCTTATCAATGTCGGTATCCAATGTTCCTTCAACACAAAGAGGATTCTATGTGACAAGTATTCCTGAGTTTGAACAGTATTATACAGTAAATTCAGAAAGTAGCCTTGTTGCTCCTAATGTGGCAGGAACTACTGCAGATCTTCCTATAATTAAAAGCATTGAAAATGGGCGTCAGGTTACGGTACCTAATGGAAGCGATTTACAGAAGGTGTCATTACCATTTGTCTCATTAGGTGTAGGTTTACCATATCATACAGAAATCAGACTGAGGTATATGCCTAAGATGGATTATAGCAACTTGGGTAAACTTTCACAGTATGGAATCTCCATTAAACACAGCATTAAAGAACATTTACCTGGATTAAATGATATTCCTGCATTTTCATTGTCTGTTATGGGAGGTGTTTCAATGCAAAAAAATGATATAACACTGGATTATCCTTCGACTAATGTGAATACTCAAATTTTAGAAGGAAGTGCTTTGGGGTATACAGGGAGAATATTGTTTGGCTTGGATGTAAGGGTTTTTTCAGCCTATGTAGGATTAGGATATGGAACCTCATCTATTGAATATGCATTAAGAGGTAATTATTTTATTGGTGATGTGAATGATGCTATAGAAGAATCCAATCCAGTGACATTAACTTATGATTATTCTCAAATGGATGTAGATTTGGGTGTTAATGCTAAAATAGGGTTTGTAGATTTATTTGCAGAATATAGTCCGGGGGAATACAGTACTTTCACCTTTGGAATTGGATATTGCTTAAGGTAAATTTCTTAAGGTTTGAATATAAGTGTAAAAAAGTGAAACCCACAGTTTATGTGGGTTAAAAGGCATTGAATCGTATCACATCATCCAGTTCTTTTCGCTTTTTCTGAGGAGCTGCAATTTGTATAGGATATCCAATAGTTAAGATGGCAATAGGTTCCCATCCGTCATCCTTTTGGATTAGCTTATTAATTGCTTCAGGATCGAAGTGGCATACCCAACAAGTCCCCAGTCCTAATTCAGTAGCCATAAGAGTCATATGGTCAATAGCAATGGCCGCATCAATGTCGCAATGGTCTTTATTGTCAAATGAACGCTTCCAGGATTCTGCATGATTTCCATATACAATAATCAGATTTGGAGCTTTATTAAACCATTCACGAGGGTAGGCAGGACGTATTTGCTGCAGGAGTTCATCATCATCAACCACCACAAAACGCCAGGGTTGTCGGTTGGCTGCAGACGGAGCTAACCTTCCCGCATTCACAACTTCTTTTAAAAGCGTATGATCAACTTTGTTTTCATGGTATTCTCTAACAGAGTACCTTGATTTCATGAGTTCTTTAAAATGCATAGCATATTGTTTATAATGGTTTAATAGAACCAGTTATTACTTGTTTGTTGTCTTAAGAAAGAACAGATAATCAGGCTTGCTTTTTCTCAAAAATCAAGTTGATTACTTTCGAAAATAACCGTTCATAGAAAAGTGAAATGAAGTTATTCACGTTTTCTTATAGTCACTAAATATATCAAATGTTCTTTGTATTTTTCAAGGATATTGCCGTTTTTAGATAACTTCTAAATAATGTTATTTCAAAAATAATTATACAATTATGTTTTTTATACTTTCAAAGATTCTTTCTTTTATCTTATCTCCATTATGGTGGATTGCCATATTGCTGTTGTTGTTTTTAGTATTACGTAACTATAGGCGACGACGAATTCTATTTTATACCTCTTTTACGCTGTTGGTTGTATTTTCAAATCAATTATTATTTTATCATGTAGCAGGTTGGTGGGAAGGTGACTTGATTAAATCAGAGGAAGTGGATGCCTGCAATGGTATTATTTTGTTAGGAGGGTTTTCTTCTTATAAAGTGGAATCAGATAGAATCAGATTTAGTGAGAGTGCCGATCGATTATTAAATGCTTTGGAGTTGTATCATCTTAAAAAAGCTGATCGGTTTATTTTTACCGGAGGATCTGGTAGAATTATTGATAGAGGTCAAAAAGAAGGTGAATTTTTGAAAGATTATTTAATTTTAATGGGAATACCTGAGGATAGCTTAATGGTAGAAATGAACTCCAGAAATACCCATGAAAATGCAGAGATGACATTTGCAATGCTAAAAGAGGAAAATCTGGAAAAGGGTGATTATTTATTGGTTACCTCTGGTTTTCATATGAAAAGAGCAATGGGATGTTTTAAAAAAGCTGGTTTAAAGGTACACCCCTATAATACTGATCCACTTCAAAGCGTAATTGCTCCGGATTTTACTGATGCTATTACTCCTTCCGCAGGAGTACTTGGGAAATGGCAATTGTTGATAAGGGAATGGATTGGGTATTTCATTTATAAAGTAATGGGATATGTCTAGATATTTTACTCCAATTAGTATGTGAATTGTAAAGGAATATTCACTGCTGATTAATTTGAAAATGCTTGCTTATGGTAAGTGTCAATATTTAGCCGTTGCTTTTTGTAGCTCTAAATATGGAAAAGCTTTAAAGCAAACCTCAAGGAAAAGACCAGAAGGATAAATCCAAAGAGATTAGATGAACCCATACCGAAATTACTAGAGACTCGTCCAGGTTGGATTAATAAAACACAAGCAATTGCAAAAACAAAAGACTTTTTAATAGATATATTTTATGCTTTCGATTTTAGAAGCTTAGTCAATAACTTGATCTCAATGATTAGTAACAAAACTGATATAATTAGGCCTCGCAGATCATTTTCTAGATCTGATTCCATCAATTCGGCACCGGCATAAAGATCTAAACTACAATGGAATACAACCTTAACTTAACGATATTGAAAATACGATGGTGTGAGAGGTTCTCCGATAGGCTTTTAGCCTATCGGCTGCCTACTCCTTTAGATTTGTATTGGTTTATAAAAGATAATTCAAATAGCTTTATAATTAACAAAAAAGAATATAAGTGAACTAGTGCCTACTCGAGTCTTATAAGGACTATCAGTCGTTGTTCGGCAATAATAAAGTTAGAAATTATTTCTTTAAAATATTTGGTTAAGTCTTAGAATTCGATTGCCAGCATGTGCTTTATTCTATCTTCTGAAGCATTTCTTTTTGAAACAAATCAGATTTTAGGTCATTACCTTGAAACCGCTGACAATATACTTGCCCATCCTCAATTCCTCTAATCTTTAACGCTTTTTCTTCAAAAGTTGATAAAGAATGATTCGAGTCACCAATAATCCCTTTTATTGTCATTTTGGGGTCCTCCTGATTTTAATTGTACAATATCTCCTTTGCTAAACTCCATAATTTGTTTTGTTTATTCTGGCATATCTTCTTCAAAACTATAAGTCAATGCCACTATTTCAATCCAGTGTAAAGTTAAGTCAATAAGTTTTTTCATATCAGAAAGGTTTTTCCCTTCCCACTTTCTTATGTAATGCGTTTCATCATTACCTAACCAAACTGCTCTTTTTGCTACAGTTTTAATTCGAATATCATCAATATATTCTGCAATACATTTACCTAACAATTTTTTCTCAATTTGCTTCTTTTGTTCTGGAGCATTCTTAATAGCAAAATCTTTTATTAAAAATTCTAAAGCTTTTCTATATCCTACTCCACATATTTCTTTCAGATTCTGCTGCTCAGCAGCATAGGCTTGATTATAAATAATAGCAAATGAAGGTGATATTTCATCAATTGTTTCGCTAAAATCACGACCTATTATTTCTCCCTTTGTTGTCTTGCCACTAAAAGTCCAATAACTACCTGTATTGTCATATGAAGCAACAAATGCTTTTTGGCAATCATGGTCTGGGCATGCAACAAATACTTCCATAGTATTATCATACCTGTAACCATAAATGAAATTAGGTGTTATTACTTTATGACAAAAAGGACATTCACTAGGATTTCCTTCAATATTAATCTGACCTCCTATTGCATTTATCTTTCTCATTTTGTTCATTATTTAGTTCTGGCAGGACATCCTGCATTGCTGGCAACATATCCACAAAGCCATTGTGTTTATTTCGACTAAATGAACATTGTCGTTTATATGCATATATGGTAGTATAACGTCAGTGTCAATATTATTAAAACTATTAACTATTTGATAAAAAACAAAATAATGATTCACTTGACAAATACAAACGTTTAATTAAAGCGGAGCTAGTTATTCTACCAACCTCATAGTGAAATTGGTATTGCGATTCATTAACCAGAAGCTTTCGTAATTATCCAATTGTTTTGGAGACTTTTTATCAAAGGGAAAATTTATCCTTTGGTATTTATAAAATGGGGAGTAAAGATGGAGACTGTTTCCGGTAGTCCTGAGTTTTATGAGATACTTATTCTGTTATAAATAATCATTGGTGTCAGGTAAAGAATAATAATGTTGAACTGAATCATTAAATCTAAAGGATTTTCTGATATACTTCTTGGAATGAGGTATCTTTTCCGCCTTCATGAAAAAGCGTTAAAGAAAATTAGTGTTAGTTATGTATAGTGTTGATTTTGTGATTTTTGCAGCTGTGGTGTATTGATGTTTCAAACTATTATTTTGATAATAGTTTTACTATCCATAAAATTAAATAAAGCCCAATACCTGCACCAAAAAATAATACAGAAACTACAAAAGCAATACGGATGGCATTTGCATTCCACCCTAATTTACCACTAAGCCATTCTGAAACACCTAAAATCATAAGATTCGATTTAAATTTTGGTTCAATTTAATCAAAATATTAAAATCAGGAACTATTCATTATTTAATTACGTCCGAAAGCCAAATAATATCCGCTACCTAATTTTAACTGGATTAAAAGTAATAACCATGGATATACAATTTTATTTTGGAAGGAATTTACATAGAGGTAAGGAACATACCTTAAGATTTTATTGAATCTAACTTGCTTGAGTTATGTACAACTCAGTTGCCATAAAAACCGGCTTTTTCCTTTTAAGGAATACATAAAACAACAACTGGCAGATAATCAGTGCGATGATGTGATTTATGTATTAGGTATGTTTTGATACTTGTAAAATGCATCGAATTCTGTTCTTTTCACCAAAAAGCTTTGTGCAAGTTATTATGTCACTATCTAGTGTTCGTCTATAAAGTCCAACTACAGCGTTGTTGCTCAAAATCCAAATCCTCATATACGCTGGTATACTGCGGTTTGAATTTTTCACACGCCTTGTATTTTAACTTTATAGCCCCAACACCCGACTTTATGGACAGGTACTATCAATAATTGTAACTTCACAAGACTTAGATATTTTCTTACTTTTGCATTATTATTTGGACCAAAAAGATAAACATGGATTTTAAACCGGAATTGTTGATCCCGGCAGGGAATATTGAGTCGTTTCATGCGGCTATTGAAGGAGGAGCCGATGCTATTTTTTTAGGGTTGAAACAATTCAATGCCAGAGGAAGAGCTGTTAATTTTTCAAATTCACAACTGGTTACCATGTTAGATATAGCTCGCGAAAAAGGAGTTAAAATCTATGTAACCCTTAATACGGTAATAAAAAATACTGAAATTACAGAGTTACTTGAGGTTTTGAATTTTCTTTCTCAAACAAGTGTAAGCGCCGTTATTATTCAAGATTGGGGAGTATGGTATCTGGCAAAGAAGTTTTTTCCAACATTAACATTGCATGCCAGTACACAAATGGCCAATCATAACTCAATAGGAGCTAATTTTTCAAAAAAGATTGGAATTAATAGAGTTATTATGGCTCGCGAACTCACGCATCCTGAATTACGCGAAATTATGGATAATAGTGAAAACGAAGTGGAGATATTTGTTCACGGAGCACTTTGTTACTCGTTCTCAGGTTTGTGTTTATTTAGTAGTTATTTAGGTGGTAAAGGTGCTAACCGGGGGCAATGTACACAGCCCTGCAGAAGAGTATTTCATGACAATGGAAAAAAGCATGCCATCTTTTCTTTAAAAGATAATCAACAAATTCAATTGGTTCCGGATTTTGCCCAAATGAAGGTGGCATCATTGAAGATAGAAGGAAGAATGAAATCTGCAGCATATGTTTACCGGGTAGCGCAGGCCTATCGCAAGGTGATTGATGATCATTCAAAAATGGCAGAAGCCGAAGAGATGCTTAAGTGGGATTTCGGTCGTGAAAAAACCGAATACTTTATGGGAGGAACAGTAAAAGGATCTATTTCTGAAAATACGAATAATGGTGTTTATATGGGAGTAGTCAATCGGTTAAGTGAGAATGGATTTATTATAGAATCCCAAAAAAACATTGAAAAAGGTCAGCAGCTTAGGGTTGTTAACCAAACGGGAGATTCGGTTTCTGTAAAAGTTAAAGAAATTAATTGGCTAAAAGATGCGGTGGAAGTGTATACTGAGAAGGAAATTGTAAAAGGCAACGATGTTTATTTGATTGGTCTTCCCTCAAAAAACTTTTCCAGTAAATTTGATACTCTGAAACATGAAAAAACAAAACCTATAAGTGGTGCTTTTAAGCGAAAGATTCGTCAGGATATTGAAATCAAAAATCAGCAAAGCAAGCATCCGGAGTTTTTTGTGAGAATTGATAATCTGGAGTGGTTACGGAAATTAAGAGTTGACGATTATAAAGCGATCATATTGGATTTACCCAAACAAGATTGGCGTAATATGCCATTTGAAAGCCCTTTCTTTAAAAAGAATTTATTTCGCTTTTACATTGAAATTCCTGGATTTATTGCAGAAACTCATTTGTACCAGGTGAAACAGAATATTAAATGGTTGTTGCGAAAAGGATTGAAAAATTTCGTGATCAGTCATTTGTCACAATTAGATATGTTGCCTAAAGGAGTTAATGTAATAACAAACGAAAGGGTATATGTATATAATGATGCAGCCATTCGCGGCATAAAATCATTAGGAGTAAAACAGATTATTTACCCGGTGGAAAATGATTTTGAGAATCTTCAAAAAGGAACATCCCGTGATGGAATTGTACCTGTATATGCTAACCCGGAATTGTTTTTTGCAAGAATGCCAGTGGAGGTTTACGACCAGGAAAATGAGTTTTATGATAATACCCAAAAAGGCTTCAAAAGAAATATTCGTAATGGTATGACATCCGTTTATTCTACAACTCCGGTGGCATTAATGCAATATTCGAAGCAGTTTTTAAAAGAAGGTTATTTCAGGTTTATGTTCGACCTAAGAACCGAAGCTCCATCAAAACATTTACCATCAAAACTCTTTAAAAAGTTTAAGGCGGCAGAGCAGTTACAACCTTCAACAACCTTTAATTTTAAAAGAGGCTTGAGTTAGGATGGTAATGGTGTATATTTATTTGATTATAGATTTTTAGATGCGTCTCATCTTATTTTGTACAGAGACTCTACTCAATTTCCATCTGATGGTGAGAATTAACATATAGTACGGTACCCAAATTGTCATAACCGTTAAATAGATCCTCATTCTGTAACTTTAATTGGTCACCTCTGAATCCTAATATGGTAAGGCCTGCATCGGCTGATTTTTCATTGATTAAAGATTTAATGCTAACATTTTCTTCTTCAGTGATGATTTCAATGTTTTTTGAAGTAATGGGTAAACGACCTGTTTGCACCAATTCTCCCATTCTGGCATAGGTTTCTTTTTCCTGTCCGGTTTTACATGTTTCAAATATTTTGATGTTGGCTTTTTTCCAATCTGGATGGCCTAAAATGATAAAGCTGAGCATAATCATTAAATTAGCATTATCTGTATCTAAGCTTCTTATCCATACATGGATATCACCATTGTATTCAATTTGTTTTCGGGCACTTCCTAAAATGCAAATATCAAAATTTCCTGATTTAACCAATCCGAAATTATCAATAATATGTGATAAGTTATCAGGGTCTTCTTTGTCAAACTCGAATATTACCATGTTGTTTTCCATCCCGGATATTCCGGGTACCTGAATGGTTTGCGCAACTGCTGATGTGTAACTGGGTGATATGATGGTGTCTACATATACATGGTTTTCTGTTTTGTCAAATTTTTCAATGAGTTTACTCAGCTCGTTTTTGGCCTGTTCATTTGTCTTCCTGGAATAATATCCTTCAATCAAATGCATGTAGGTGCCAAAACCGTATTTGTAAGAAATCCAGTTTAGAAGCTTAAAAGCGGTATTTCTTTGAAATGAATCTTTAGATATACAAACAGCACTTGGTCGCCATTCTTTTTTGTCTCTTTTATTGCTTGATTTTTGAATATATACCTGAAAGTTTTTATTCAGCTGAAATATTGCATTTACAAAAATGGCTTCTAATCCCTTTCTGTTTTTGTGGTAGTTATTTACATATAGGTATATACTAGTCATTAATATTACTGACATGATAGCATACGGAGTGTTAATTTTAAACATTACCCAAATTGAAATTACAAATCCCAAAAGAGAAATATACCATCTCGATTTAAAATAAGGACGGTACGATGGAGAAGCTCCAAAGTGATTTAAGAATGAGATGAGGCAAAGTGAGCCATAAGTAACCATAAAAAACATAGAGATAATTTCGGCAACCGCATTCACATTTCCCACAGCAACAAAAATGAAAGCGATAACTGAAGTAACCAGTGAGGCATTGATAGGTTCTCCGTCTTTTTTTCTGGATTTAGATAACCATCTGTTTAGTTTTGTAGAAGGAAATGACCGGTCAACGGCCAATGCCTGTAAGGTTCGGGGAGCTACCATTATGGATCCTAAGGCAGAGGAGATGGTTGAAGCCGCTAAACCCAAAGGCACGATAATAACTCCTCCAAAGGCAATCTTTGCCATAATTAATTGGTTGTTGGTCAGGTCTTCAATACTGGCAGAATAAGCGAGTTTGTAAACAATAAACATATATATCACCATACCGGCGAATGTGGCTGTAGTGGTGCCTAATGGAATTGATTTTGAAGGATCTTTTAAATCCCCGGAAAGGCCAACCCCTGCAGTCATACCCGTAAAAGCCGGGAAAACGATGGCAAATACCACAAAAAACTGATCCATGTTTCTTAATTCAGCAGAAAATAAATTGAAGTCACTCTGAGCTGCAAAATCAGTGGTTCCCACAAAAAACAAAGTTAAGGAGACAAATAAAATAACAATAACAAAGTAAAGTGCTTTTACACCCAGATTGGCTCCTTTTTTTACAATCAGAAAAGCTAATCCAAGCATGGCAGGAATACTCACAACTTGTCTGGGTACTACAAATCCTAGAGCATCTTTCAGGTAATGGAAAAAATACTCAAAGGCTTCGGTAAAAGCAATCACATAAAAAGCCACACTAATAGCTTGAGATAAGTATAATGCAATGCCTATCGTAGCGCCAATATTTAATCCAAATGATCGTGATATGATAAAATATTCACCTCCGCCTTCAACTCTTTTGTTGGTGGCTATTTCTGAAATAGCTAAAGCGGTTGGAATGGTTACAAGGTGCCCCAGCAATATAATTCCAATAACACCCCAAAAACCGATGGTACCAACAGCAAAACCAAAGCGAAGAAATAATATGGCGCCAAGAATAGTAGATATGGCAGTGAAAAAAACAGGAGCAGTTCCAAATCCTTTACTTTTTGAACTCATATAGTGAATGTTATCTAATTGATATTAAAATTTCTTTAATCCGGGTTTAGCCCGAAAAATGCATTAGAAAAATCTATTACGAACTAAAATTGCTGCTAATCAATTCACAAGCTAACTTGTTTCAATTCACCATAGCGTTGTTATGACTCATTTCAACAAGTTCTTTATTAATTAGTTCCTGATTATTGCTTCGTTCGGCAAAATACAAGCAAACTTGACTTTGCTCTCACTTATCGCAATAATTGAACTTTTAAATCTCATAACGAAGCCCTAATGCACAATTTGGCTTTAATTAATGAATGATAGCAACAAGGTATGAAATTTTTCAGCAAAATATATCTGAAATAATAGCGTATTCCCTACACAAAGTAACAAAATTCAGTTATATATGTTTTCAGTATCCTTCTATTCAAAAGGGAGCTCAGCAAATCTTTATCCTGAATAGAAATGGGTACCCGATCATATGGTAAAAGCTATGATGTCGGGATAATTTCCCCATTTTACATATCGCTGTTTTTCTAATCTGCATAAAAACAACTACTTTTGTTCCCTTAAATAAATTTTAGTGGGAAGAATATTAGCAATAGATTACGGGAGAAAGAAGTCGGGACTGGCAGTTACAGATCCCCTGCAAATTGTTGCAAATGGTTTAGACACAGTGCCGTCGCATACATTAATTGATTTTTTAGAGAAGTATTTTACTGCAGAAGAAGTAGATGCAGTGGTTTTGGGTTATCCGCGTCAGGTATCCGGTGAAGATTCTGAATCAATGAAGTATATTAAGCCATTTTACAACCGACTTAAAAACAAATTCCCACATTTAAACGTTGAATGGGTAGATGAGCGCTTTACCTCAAAAATTGCTTTTCAGGCAATGATAGATGGAGGATTAAAGAAAAAGGCACGCCAGAATAAAGCTATGGTAGATAAAGTAAGCGCAACAATAATATTACAAACGTATTTAGAACAAAAAAGAAATTATTAAATTATGATATTACCAGTAGTTGTATATGGCCATCCGGTTTTAAGAAAGGTAGCAGAAGAGATTGATGAGGATTATGACGGTTTAAAGGGATTGATTGATAATATGTGGGAAACCATGTATAACTCTGATGGTATTGGATTGGCAGCACCTCAAATAGGAAAGTCGATTCGGTTAATCGTTATTGATGCAAATCCATTAAGTGAAGAATTTCCTGAATTAATCGGATTTAAACGTGTATTAATTAATCCGATTATTACTGAATTTGGTGAGGAAACCGGAAATGAATCAGAAGGGTGTTTAAGTTTACCGGGAATCCGGGAAGAAGTGAATCGTCCTACAAAAATTAAGATAGAATACGAGGATGTGAATTTTGATGTTCAAGAAGAAGTTTTGGAAGGTTTTGCTGCAAGAGTGGTTCAACACGAGTACGATCATGTGGAAGGTAAGCTTTTTGTGGATCATCTATCACCGCTGAAAAAAAGATTGTTGAAAGGGAAGTTAAATTCAATTTCAAAAGGAAAAGTAGATGTAAATTATCGAATAAAAACAGCTATGTAAGCTGAAATCATAATATATGTGATGGGTATTGGTTTTGCTGATACCCATTTTTATTTTCAATCCCCCGCATGCTTATTGTGGGTTCAAATACATCATCCCGGCAAAATCAAAAAATGACCTGTTTAAATAGTGATTCAGGATATTTAAGAAGTCTGAATTCAAAATTAAAGCCCCCCATTTTTATAGGTTACTCCTCCTTCTTTAGTGCAAATTACTGTTCATACCAAAAATTAGTTGATTTGTAAAAAAATATCCTATTATTGATTGATAATAGATAATTTAGGATTTGAATAAAACATATAAAACCATACATATATGAGGAATATTTCCTATTTATTATTATTTGCGCTGTTATTATTCAGTTGTGTTCCACAAAAAGACATGGTTTATCTGCAGGATACAACTAAGCGAAATACAGATAATAAATCATTTGAGAATGCTAAAGTCCCCAATACGTTAAAAGCTTTTGATCAAATTTATATTCAGGTTTCTAGTTTCGACAATGGAAATTTGAATTTTATGAGTAATGATGCAAACCGTTATGGAGGAGGTAGATCTGAGGCCGACCTTGCTATGGTGGCTTATACGGTTGATGTGGATGGCACGGTGAAATTACCCATTTTGGGTAAAGTAAAGGTGGCTGGTTATACACCTAATGAAGCAGCAGAGTTTATCAGGACAGAACTGGAGTCTTACCTTAATACACCTTCTGTAAGAATAACCTTTGTAAATAAAAGTATTACCATACTGGGGAGCGTAAATAACCCGGGGCGTTACTTTTATGCCGGAGAACATTTGAGTGTGTTTCAGGCCTTGGGTTTAGCAGGTGATATTAGTGAGTATGGTAATCGAAAAGAAGTGGTCATCATAAGAGATGAAAATAATGTGATCGTCAGAAAGAAAATTAACCTGACCGATTTACAGTTCTTAGCAAATAAAGATTTATTCATTCAACCTGGAGATGTTGTTTATGTTGAACCTATGAAAAGACGTCATTGGGGATTTCAGTCCTTTCCATGGTCAATTGTTTTAAGTTCGGTTACAACCTTTGTACTGGTAGCAAACTACGTAAATAAATGAGTATCAAAAATCAACATACAAGTGATAAGCAGCTGGATATTAAAAAGGTGCTTCAAACAGGACGCAAATATTGGTATTGGTTTGCCATTTCCTTATTGTTTTTCATGGCATTGGCAATTGTAGCCAATAAAGTGCTTCGTCCTAAATACATGGTGTATTCAAGTATCTATATTAAAGAAGATATGGGATTAGAAGGACAAAAAGCGATGGAATTTATCCAGAGCTTTAGCCTTTTTGACAGGAAAATGAATTATCAGAATGAGATGCTGATTCTAAAATCATCACCTTTAATCAGGGAAACAATTGAAAAACTCAATCTGGAAACCACCTATTATTATAAGGATAATTTTATGGATTATGAAATGTATAATAATTCCCCTTTTGAGGTGATTATAGATTCGTTACATAATCAGGTTATTGATACAGATTTTGAAATTGTATTTAATAATGATGGAACATTTAAAATTGCTGCTCAAAACCGAAAATACTCGATCGTAAACTACAGTTCAGATAAAAGAAGACTTTCATCAAAAGAACTGAATTTTAAAGGGTCTTATTTTCAGTCAGACTTAGTAGAGGGGGATGATTTTAAATTCAGAATCTTTTTGAATGAGAATGTTCAACTTGCAGATATTGTTGGTGAATCCTATTCCTTTAAGTTTTTTGATAAGGAAGATGTTGTAAAATGGTATGAGGAAAATTTAAAAGTAAATCCCGTTAATCCTGATGTGAGTGTTGTTGAATTGTCATTAAAAACAGCTTCGCCCAATAAGGATTTGGATTTTATTCATACATTAACAAATCTGTATCTGAACAGAAATTTAGAGCGTAAGAATCATTTGGCCCGTAATACCATATCATACATTAATAGCCAATTGTCAGAGATTGCAGACTCCTTAAGTTTTGCAGAAAACAAACTCGAGGATTTTAGAGCCTCTAATCAGGTAATGGACATTAATACCAAAGCAGCCAGGGTTCTGGAAAAATTGAAGCAACTGGAGTTAGGCAAAGAAACTGCTAAAAGAGCATTTAATTATTATTCCTATCTGGATGAGTATTTTAAAGAAGGAAATAATTTTAACGACGTAGTGGTTCCTTCTTCCATGGGAGTGCAAAATTTAACTTTGAGTGAGTTAATCAGGGACTTATTAATACTTTCTAATCAACGTGATGATTTGATTGGTAATAAACAACAAAAGAGTCCTTTTCTGAAAAAGTTAGAAGTTCAAATAGAAAACTTAACCAATAGTATTAAAGAAAATATCCGCTTCTCACTGGAGTCTTTACAAAGAGAAATGAATGATTATCAAACTCAAATAAGCCAATTAGAGAAGGAAGTTGAAGATTTACCGAAAACAGAAAGGCAGCTGGTGGGCATTGAAAGAAAGTTTCAGATAAATGATGCCATTTATACCTTTTTATTACAGAAAAGAGCAGAAGCACAAATATCCAAAGCAAGTAATTTACCCGAACATGAAATTGTAGAGCCAGCCAGAATTAGGGATAAGGTATTTCCAAATATGAAAATTAACCTGGTGATGGCTTTCTTTCTTGGATTTGTACTGCCGGTTCTTATAATTACAATTTCAGAAACCATTAATGATAAGATTCGAAATGAGGAAATGCTGACAGAGAAGTTTGCCAATACTTCATTTTTAGGAACGGTGATTAAAAAATCAGATAACGAAGGCAACCTCGTAGTTAATGAATCTCCAACATCACCTATTGCTGAAACCTATAGAACCATTCGTACTAACTTGTTCTATTTTATGAGGGGAGAGGAGCATAAAACAATATTAGTCACCTCAAGTGTTGCAGGAGAAGGTAAGAGTTTTATTTCATACAATCTGGCTATTTCATTAGCAACTCTGGGTAAGAAAACAATATTGGTAGGGTTTGACCTGCGAAAACAAAATCAGTTTCAGGAATTTAAAGCTCAAAAATCAATTGGATTAAGTTCATACTATATTAAAGAGGCTTCATTAAACGACATTATTCAGGATTCAGGGATACCCAAACTGGATTTTATAATGCCAGGAATAATTCCTCCAAATCCATTGGAGTTGATTGGTAACGAAATGACAAAGGAGCTGTTTGATGATATCAAAAAAGAATACGATTATATAGTTATTGATACGCCACCATTGGGTGTGTTGAGTGATGCTTACATATTAATGAAACACTCAGATGTGAATTTATTTGTTGTGAGAGAGAATTTTACGAAAGAGCATATATTAAAATCGGTATTATCAGAAATTAAGGATAAGGACTTCTCAAATGTTGGACTTGTTTTAAATGCCAGTCGTATGGAGGGGAAAAAATATAAATATGATTATTATAACAAGTTCAATAATTCAAAAAAAGCTTAATTGCTATTTGTTGGATAAAAATAAGGAGGTTATATTTTGAAAGTGCCGGGATCGTAACTGGATATAGTTTTACCGGCATAAATTTTAATACAAACAGAGTCACTATAAAAGTTCCGGTTATAAGGTGTCATTGCAATATAATTCCGGCACTTGAAATCCGACGTTAATTATAGAAAAATGAAAGTACTTCAATTGTGTAGTAAAGATTTTTGGGGTGCAGGTAGAGCTGCCTTCCGATTGCATAAAGGACTTCAGAAAGTTGAAGTTGAGTCAGTTATGTGGGTGGGGGCAAAACGATCAAAGAATAAATCCGTAATCAAAATAAAAACCGGTTGTTGTAATAAAATTCTGACGAAGGTATTCGTTAAACTTGAAAAATGGATTATAAGATTAAGGGGAGGAAGAAACCGAGAAATGTTTTCTTTAGGAAGTCCCGCCTATAATCTGAAGAAACGAATTGAAGTGGAGAAGCCTGATGTGGTTCATATTCACTGGATAAACAGGGGTTTTATGAACCTGAATACCTTAAAAGACCTTGATGTTCCGGTAGTAATTTCATTGCATGATATGTGGTGGTACACCGGAGGTTGTCATTACGATGAGTACTGTGGTCGTTATAAAGTGCAATGTGGCAACTGTCCGGTACTTCATTCAAAAAGGATAAATGACTTAAGTAAAGCGCATCATAACAAGAAAAAGGAGATTATCAGTAACATGAAAAATATAACATTTGTGGGATTAAGTAATTGGATGGCTTCTTGTGTAAAAGAAAGTTCAATAGGAAAAGCCGCAAATGTTGTAAGTCTTCCTAATGGAATTAACACTAAAAAGTTTGCTCCTAAAAATAAAGTTAAGGTGCGTGAAGAGTTGGGTTTACCAATGTTTAAAAATCTGATTTTATTTGCAGCTGTTGATGCCTTGTCTGAAACAAGAAAGGGGTATACATATATAAGTACTGCTTTAAATTACTTAACTCCCCATTATGAGGTAGTGATAATTGGAGAGAAAAGTGATCAAAAGGAAGTGGGTGGATTGAAGGCGCATTTTGTAGGAGAAGTTAAAGAAAATAAGCGGCTTGTTAAATATATGTCGGCTGTAGATGTAGCTGTGGTACCTTCGTTACAAGAAAACTTATCCAATTTAATAATGGAGTGCATGAGCTGTGGTGTACCAGTAACCGCCTTTAAAATTGGTGGTAATGAGGATATGATAAAGCATAAAGAGAATGGATATCTGGCATTACCGAAAAGTGCGGAAGATTTAGCCAAAGGAATAGAATTTTGTTGCAATGGAAATATGAAAGAAACGTTGTCAAGAAACGCAAGAAAACATATTAAGGATAATTTTAATATAAACGATGTAGCTAATAAGTATAAAGAGTTTTATCAATCTGTTTGTAATATTTGATTTGTCTTGTATTCAATGTTAAACCTCACTAAAATAACAGATTATTTATTGGTTTACCTGTTAATCGCATTTTCGGGTATCCCTTTTTTCTACAAGGCTCATATTGTTATGATGATTGCCTTTTTGGCTGTGCCTCTTGCTGTATTTATTATACGAAGAAAACAGTTAGACAGGTTCTTTGTGATATACATATTGATTGCCCTCACAGTTCAGATGGGGCAAATGCTAAAATTTTATCAATTGCCGCTTCTTACTTTTTTAGGATTGCATATTCGAATCACTTTTGCTTATCTGATCATAAAATCTGTCGGCAAAAACACCATTCAATATTATATTGATATTCTATGTTTTTCTGTGTATACAAGTTTATTTTTTTACTTGTTTTCATACATAGGTAGTTTTGATAGTTTTTTAAAAAATACAATAGCACCATTATTTTCCAATCCTTTAATTACGGATCAGAGTTATACCGTTTGGCCAAGTGTAATTTTATATACCATTAATCCGGGAGGGGAAAGTTTAACCTGGTTGTTACGTAATTCAGGACCATTCTGGGAACCTGGAGCATTTTCCGGATTTTTAATGGTGGCTTTACTCTTTAATATTATTAAAACCGGTACAATATTCAATCGAAAAGGTAATATAATTTTAATCGGTATCATCTCCACTTTTTCAACTTCAGGTATTATTGTATTAGCCTTTGT
>JBNKGY010000039.1:0-23859 GCA_050290065.1 Marinilabiliaceae bacterium | reverse complement strand
TACCTTTTGATTTGTACTCACAAAGTAAACTGTTCATGATAGGGGTTGCAAGATGTAGTTCCTCGTAGGGTTACTTTTCATTCTCCATTCTACATTCTCTTTGCTCCGAATAAAAGTTTATATACGTAAATCCAATATCCACCTTCTCAACATCAGTTGCCAGACAAGTACAATACTTTTCATCAATTTGCAGTTCAATTAAATACTAAGTTTGATTGTCGTAAATCACCTTGTTATTCTCTACATGAATATCCAATAATGGAATAGACAATCCCCTACTGTCTGTTTTAATTACACTTTCTTTTATTGTCCAGTATTTGAAAAAAGCACTACCAGGGCTTTTAGATCGAATAATGTCCTGCCATTGCATGTCAGTCATCACTTTTTTGAAATTTTTAAAATCAATATCTTGCACTTTTTCTATATCAATTCCATGTTTAAGATCTTGACCAATTGCACATACTACATAGTTGCCTGAGTGATAAATATTAAAATCAATTATATCATTGATATATGGCCGATCGTAGTTATTATATAACAAATAAGATAAACAATTTGAAGAACACCCATGTATTTCCAATCCTGCTTTTAACAACTACCTCCCTAAATGATGAGTGCCTATCATGCCAACGAACATATTGTTGGTTTCTTAATTTCTGATCAGTTGGTAGTAAATTCAGTAATTCATAGAATTTTTATTCATTTAATTGACTATCTTATCGGGTGTGAAAAATAATTTATTATCACCTGATAACTGGCCATTCGTAATTGCATATTAGTAATTTCATTGTCGTTGACACTTCTTCTTGATTCCTGTCTCTCGACACCTGTTTCGTTTCATCTACTGAAGCCGTTTTGAGGATCAATTTCATTCTCCGTCTTCCCTTCTCCATTTAAACCTGTACCGGTTGTTGAACCACCTTCCCATCGAACAAATTAATAGTTCTATGCGCTCTTTCAGCATGAGCAGGAGAGTGGGTTACCATCACAATTGTTGTGCCTTCTTTGTTGAGTTCTTCCAGCATATTCATTACTTCTTCACCATTTTTTGAATCTAAGTTACCTGTTGGTTCGTCTGCAAGAATTAACTTAGGATTGATAACTAATGCACGGGCAACAGCTACTCTTTGTTGCTGCCCTCCGGATAATTGATTTGGGAAATGTTTTGCACGATGCGCTATAGCCATTCTTTCAAGCACTTTAGTTACCCTTTCTTTTCTTTCTGATTTTGACACCTTCATGTACAACAGCGGTAGCTCCACATTTTCAAATACAGACAATTCATCAATCAAGTTGAAACTCTGAAATACGAACCCGATATTCCCTTTTCTTAATTTTGTACGTTGACTTTCCTTATATTTAGAAACTTCAACTTCACCAAAATGATATAAACCGTCTGAGGGATTATCTAATAAACCTAGTATGTTTAACAAAGTAGATTTTCCGCATCCGGAAGGCCCCATAATTGCAGTAAATTCGCCTTCTTTGATATGAATATCCAAACTGTTTAATGCTGTTGTTTCTACTTCATCGGTAGTAAAAACTTTAAATAGATTTTCTGTTTTTATCATAATCAAACTAATTAATTTGAAATAGTATAATTTATTGTAAATTGGTAATCCACTTTGTTACGCTATTAAGCAGTAATTGTTGAGACCATAAAGGTGTAAAATTATGATCAACATCTTTAATAATTTTTACAGATAGCTTTTGTAATTTTTGCTTTTTGAGAAGAAATTTATCTAATTTGTTATAATTGTATATATCTAAAGAGCTGCTTCCTTCAGAAAATATTTGAAATATGTGGATATCTCTTTCAAGAATTTTTTCCCAGTTCGAAAATTTATTCTCTCCCAATGTAATAGTAGTTTTAATTACTTCATTGTTCCTAGCATCTAACTTTTTTAGAAATATCAATTTTGCTTTTCTAAGAAATTTCTTAGCACTCTTTTTGTTTATTGATGTATGAAGATTACCAGACTTTAGAAAATTTAACCAATTGAAAAGATTTAGTAAGTTCTTCATTAAATATCTCCTTTCTGTTAAAGACTTAATGGTTTGGTAGCTAATCCCTATTTCTTTTAGTTTTATAGTTGTGCCGTTAACTAAGCATATGCCGGTTATAACTTGATTATTCAAGGCTACTTCAAAAGCAACTTCTGCACCCGAACATAAACCAAATAATATGTACTCTTTAATACCGTATTCATTTTTTAGATAATCGATAGCATCATTGGTATCATTTATAAACAATTGGGCAGTATCTATATCAGTATCAGAATTTCTGCTGTCCCCAATTCCAGAAAAATCAAATCTAAATGAGGCGATCGAGTTTTCTGCTAATTTAAATGCTAAATTGGTTCCCATCCTGTTTGAGCCAACACGATGCAATAACCCCGCATTTAAAATTAATACAATTGGGTGAATTGTAAAATCATGATTCTTAGGTATAGTTAGGATTCCTAGCAATCTATCCTCATTACTAAAATTTATTGCTTCCTGTTTCACGTTTTGTTCTAATCTAGCCATTTAATAATTGAGTCTATTTCTTGAATCGGAACTAATGACTTATCAATCTCACCTTCCTTTTTTACCCAAAATTCGATATCATCAGTTTCAATATAATCACCTAATTTCATTAATTTCAACTTATTAAGAATCTCAATATTCCTTTTTGAGGAGACAAATAAAAGCTTGTTTGTATTAATCAAATCGATTTTTGCCATATTAAAGGAATTAATTTCCTTGTGCAGCTGCTCATTTATTTCAAACCCATTGCTTTCGAAAAAAATGTGCTTGTTTTTTTTTTGTTTGGCAAATGAACCATTAAGCCAGTCTTTATGAGATATTAATAGTTCTTTTAAATATTTTTCACCATTTAAAACAGGATTCCAAAACACAACTTTGTCTACTTGTAGTGTTGATGCTATCAATGCAGCAAGGGAAGCCCCATATCTTAACCCGATCAACACAACTTTATTAACACCAGTACAATCAATAATTTCAGTAATAGCCGTTTTAATATCAGATAGCAAATCGTTAACTAGAGTATTCGTATCATAATTATATGAATCTCCTGTACCGGAGTAATCAAATCGTAATACATGATAGCCCTTTTCTGACAAACCTATGGCCAATTTTTGTATTGCTTTATAACTGCGAATATATTCTTGTCCCAAAGGGTTACATATAATAACTCCACAATCTTTCTCTAAGTTATGGTTTGCCTCATGGTATATCCCAAACAATTGATCATGGTCTCCAAAATAAAATGCTTCCATTTTTTATTCTAATAAAATTTCTCCAAATATTTGCCAAGTACTTCTCGCTGGTAAACAGACAAATCAATAAAGCCTTTCTCATTTGGAAATTGATAATTATCTCCCCCCTTTGCTAAATATGAGGTAGTAACAATTCTGTAATTCTTTTTACGAATTATTTTCTTTCCGTTAATCTTAAATTCAGGTTGATTACTTTCATTCAATTTGAATTGAATATTATCTGAAAACAGTGGCAAGGCTCCTCTTTTTTCCATTGTATTTAAATGAACCATCATTTTCTCTAACTCACGACCTTTTATATTTAGAATACAAAGTGTATTATCAAAAGGCAATACTGAATATATACGTTCTAAAGTAACTTCTCCTTTAGGAATTGTATTTCGTATACATCCCATATTAACGATAGACAAATCAACTTCAAAGCTGCTCGCATACCACATCATTGACTCACAAATAAGATTTTTTAAATTATAGTTTCTATTTGAAGAATTAAAATCTATTGCACTATCAATCAATGCAATTGGCTTATTAAATATGGTTTCAATTGTATCATTATACGGTTGCAAAAGCTTAGCCAGTTTCTCATTCTCAACTAACTGTTCTTTTTCGTATACAACAACCATCGAATCATTTTTTCTCACTTTTTGTTGGAGATTAACTGGCAATAATTCAAAGGAATAATTGCTAATACTATCTCCTTTAATCCATAGATCTGTTTTCCCAACTGCTAGCCCATTACACCAAGCTGTGGTAATGATCGTTTTATGCTTACCATTTTTATGGGTAACAACTTGGGCTGAATCCATTTTTGTGTGGGTATGCCCATCAATTATAATATCTATACCTTTAACCTCTCTGGCCAATTTGTACGAACCCTTATGGGTATTTCCATACCAACCTAAATGTGACAATACTACAATTAAATCAACACTTTCTTCAAGCTTACGCACATATTTTCTTGCTATTTTGATCTCATCTTTAATTTTCACTTTCTTCATTATTGAAGGATAGCCAATATCTTCCGATTCTTTTAAAGTTAGACCTATAACAGCAACGGAAATTCCACTTATGTCCTTCACTATATAGGGTTTTATAAGTTCTCGATTCTTTTTTATTTTAACATTTGCTGAAATAAATGAAAAATCAGCTAAATTAATTTGCTCGATTAAAGTAGGTATATCATTATCGAATTCATGATTGCCAATTGTGACAGCATCATATCCCAAATAGTTATATCCTACTATATCCGGTATGGCATCAAAGTAATCCGAATAAATATTCCCTGAGTTAAAATCACCTGCATCTAACAATAACACATTTTTATGAGTGGATTTAACTTGATTAATCAACGTGGCTCTGGCAGCTAATCCCCCAACGTCTTTCATGTAAAAATAGTCAAAACTAAATGGGTGTCCATGATGATCATTGGTATGGAGTATTATTATGTGACGATTCTCTGTATTGCTTATATCTGGCTGAGCAAATAATAAACAAGTATGAAAACATGCAGCAAATATTAATGTTAAACGCATTGTCTATTGTAAAAAAGGTGTGATTAGTTCTAAAAATAAAATTATCTGAAAATGAAGATGGCCTTAAGTTTTAGAAGCCTAATCATATTGATGAACAACCTGCGTATCTGAAAATTTTCCAACCATCATTATCTATTTTTTTTAGAATAAATATTTCATGACCATTGGCTTCATTTTCTTTATTGTTCGATTTCATTTTAGTTTGCCCTGTTGTAATAGTTCTTATAAAAGCCCACTCTTCGGAGATAAAAACTAACTCCTGAATAGTAAACGTTAGGTTAAATTCTAACATCTTAAAAAGGTTGTTATAAGCACTCTTAATCTTTTCTGTTCCTTGTGTAGTTGGCATTTGTTGTAATACTAATACCGCATCAGACGAGAATAGATTAAGTATTTTGTCAATATTGTGTTGATTCAGTGCACTTTCATACTCGATAATTATAGATTTTATCTTATCTGCTTCTTTTAATTCAGTCGAATATACTGCGGTAGTGCTTAAAATAATTCCAAGTAAAATAATGGATAGTTGTGTTTCTAATTTTTTCATTTGTTTATTTTTTATGTTTTAATTTTTTTTTGAGCAAGTAATTAATTTTCGTATCTGAAATAGTGATTATTTATTCATGGATCGTTCATATTATTTTAAATACAATTATATGTTCAGAACCTGTAAAAATAAATAGAACTTATACTTGGTTTGCCCTCTCAATATAAAGGTGTTTTTAATTTGAACCTAGTTCTAGATAAAAATAAAGTCGTAAAATCTGAACAAACTTTAAATACATTGATTATAGTTAATTTGCATGGATGTTAATTCCTAATACACCTTTAATTACTCAGCCTCATTCAACATATCGGCTTGGTTACTACTGTTTAGAAGCATTACATTATAAACCACAATTCCCATAACAGATATTAGCATAAGAAATATTGTTAACATTCCATATTTACTAGTTATATCAACGTGTTTAGAAAAGCTTTGCAACCATAAGTTGACATAATAAAATCCGATAGATATACCAACAATTGATGCAATAGATAGGTATACTAAGTACTTATTAATTAATAAATAAAATATATTCAAATTACTGGATCCTAATACTTTTCTCACTGCCATTTGTTTTCTTCTTTTTAGGCATTCAGATGAAGAAATGGCAAATGTTCCCAAAGCTGATAAAAAGACAATGATAATCGAAGAAATTATAGCAAAGTATGAAAACTCTATTTCGTTGATGCTTAATTCCCTTTGATAGTCACTAATAAGTCCTAAATTAAGCATACTTATAGGATACAACTTTTGCCACTCAGATTTAATAATTTCTGCTGCAGAGCTTGCACTAGCATTGTCATATTTTATGGACATCCATTTAGGTAATTTGTGCATGGAATTATACAAAGCTGTTGGTCTTATATCCTCATTTAAGAATTCATGATAGTAGTTATTTACTACACCAATAATCTTATAGTCACCATAACCAATGTTGATGATATTCCCGACAGCATCAGCAGGATTATCAAAGCCTAATTTACTACATGCCAGTTCGTTGATAATTAACTCCATGCTACCACCCCTATGATAATCAATAAAGTTAATACCACTTAGTAGATGTAGGTCAAATGTTGGAATGTAACCTTCGCAAACACCTAACTCCTTTACTTTGAAAAGGTTGTCGTGAGATGTGGAATTATCAATCGGAAAGTAGGTATAGTTTCTTACTTCTTGACCAATCATATTTCGTGAAAAAGCAACTCCTTTGATTTGTTCATGCTTAAGTAAATTTTGCTTCAATACATTCATTTTTGAAATTGTATTTCCTTCTATAATTGGGGCATTCGTATAGAGAACTTTGTCAATGTCCATACCTAAATCGGTGTTAAAAACATACCTAACTTGAACAAAAAAACAGATCGCACAAAAGACCGCTAAAATTGAAATTGAATACTGAAAAACCATCATTAGTTTTTGGAAAAACTTGGTGAGCTTACTATTTGCAACATATTTAGTGCGTGTTATTTTTGAGACATCCTTTATGGATAAAAATATGCTGTAATTAGCAAATGTGAAAATTGTCACGAGTGTAATGAACACACCTATATAAATTAAAAGGATCTTAGTACTAAATATTAAAAATTTTGCGTGCTGAAATGAATTGTACCAACTAAAACACAACGATGATATTATGATACTGAACATTATAACTAAAAGAACAATGGCCGTGTTTTCAGATAGAAACTGAATTAAAAATTTTCGATTCTCCGAGCCAAATAAAATACGTAAGTTTTTTTCCTTAACTCTTACCATTAATTTTGTATTGGAAAAATTAATGTAATTAATCACAGCAATTAATAGAATTCCTAAGGATAAAACAATCAGTATTAATACGTTTCTATAATTGCCTTTCTTCGTTGAATACTGGTATTCTGAATGAAGATAAATTCTGTCAACTCTTTCTAGACTTAGCTTATAAGTTCTGTCATTTTTTTTCCATTTAGCTAAACTAGAGTTTTCTTGAACAAACTTATTTAATTTATTTTCAAGGCGTTCTGCACTCGCATTATTATTAAGTAAAACATATGTGTTAAATAGTTCATGAATATAAAATAGATTATTATTATTGTATTTATAGTTCTCTTGGATAGTTTTCATTGAAACAAGAACATCTACAGGCATGTGCGTATTTTTTGGTGAATCCTTCATTATACCTGTAACCTCGCAATTATAATCCATATAAACGTTGCTAACAGTTACAATCTTTCCTATTGGATTGGTATTGCCGAATAACTTTTTAGCCACTGAATTTGATAAAACTACTGTATTGGGCTTATCAAGAGGGTTTTTATTATCTCCTTTGATAATTTTAGGTGTTAATAGTTCGATAGACGAATTATCAGCTGCATAAATAATTAAACCGTTAAATATATTAGGTTCAACACCTATACTAGTACTTACAAGTTTGTAGTAACGGACATTATTTATAACATCAGGAAAAGCCTCTTGAAGTTCAGGTCCAATTAAAGAAGAGGTGACAGGTAATTTTTCGACTGTACTGTTTTGCTGTATTCGATCTTGATTAACTCTATATAGTTGTTTATAGTTATCATGATATTTATCATAGCTTAATTCGTATGATGCATACGCCATAAAAAAGATAAATCCTGTTACTCCCACAACTAAACCAAGTGTTGAAAGGAAATATGATAGAAAATTTCTCTTTACATTAAGTAAAAAAACTTTAAATGAACTAAAAAGGACTTCCATGATAAATATTGTTTTTTAAATGTTTGAAATTTATTTCAATTGACAGAACTGATTCAACAGTAAAAGAAATTATTGTTCAATATATTTTGAGAACTGTTTCAAATCTTTTTGAAAAAAATCTTTAACATTAACTTTTATATTGTATTTCTCTTCTAAAATATTTTTAACTTTTAATGTTGCTAGTGAGTGACCACCTAGATCAAAAAAATTATCGTTTAGATTGATTTTATCAACGGTTAATATCTTACTCCATATCCTGGCCATCTCAATTTCGTATTTTTCTGTTGGTGGATTATTAATGCTTTTAGAAGGTTCAATTTCACTAAATTTCTCTTCCAACTTTTTACGATCAACTTTACCATTTAAAGTAAGTGGAATTTCTTTTAAACGAATAATTTGTGCTGGCATCATATAATACGGAAGCAAGGACCTTAGGTATTTCTTCACTTTTATTATTGGTATTAACTTATTAGATGTAAAAAATGCTTTGATATGCTTATCTTCATCATTACCAAAAACCAAAACGACGGACTCACAAATCCCCTCTATATTATTAAGTTGATCCCGTATCTCGGAGAGTTCAATCCTAAAACCTCGAATTTTCACTTGATCATCGATTCTTCCTATATATTCAATATTTCCATCAGGTAACCATTTTGCTAAGTCTCCACTACGGTAAAGTCTATTACCATTACCATAATTATAATCAATAAACTTTTGATCTGTTAGCTCAAAATTATTTAAATAACCTTTTGCCAATCCTTTACCACCAATATATAGCTCTCCCGGTACTCCGATAGGCTGAATCTTTTTATTACTATCAAGAATTAATAAATGAATATTATCTAATGGTTTACCAATTGGAACAATCGTATTATCGAAAGAGTTACTAATTGAATAACAACTGCTATAAACTGTAGACTCGGTTGGACCATAAATATTTTCTAATTTTGCGGTTAATCCAGACTTCAAATAATCTTTTACAACTTCTCGTGAAAGCGCTTCACCAGCTAACAAGAAATACTTTACCGATTTTAACTTCCCCTCCTGAGTCGCCAATTTTGATTTAATGAAAACTTGAAACATAGAGGGAACAAAATTTATATGTGTAATATTATTCTTATTTATTGAGTCTATTATTTTATCAGAATTTCCTTCATCTCCCTCAGGAAGAATACATAGGCTTCCACCATGAAGAAACCATCCAAATAATTCTGAAACCGATACATCAAATGCAATAGATGTTTTAAACATGAAACAATCATTTTGATGCAAAGGATATCTTGAATCAAGACTAAAAAGTATATTCGTTACTGACTGATGTTCTATCATTACCCCTTTCGGATTACCTGTTGTACCTGAAGTATATATAACATACGCCAAGTCTTGAGGCAAAGATTCTATTATGGGAGCTTCCGAAATAGTGCCTGATAAATCTATATCAATATCTAAAATTTTGATATCTTCAGGAACTTTTATTTTTAAACTTGAGTGTGATACTACTTTCTGAACATTACTATTATTAAGTATAGATTCAATTCTTTTTTGGGGATATTTTGGATCTAAAGGCAAATATGCCGCTCCAGCTAATAATATCCCAAATATACTCTGAATCAGCTCAATGCTTCTATTTCCTAAAACACCTATTATTTCACCTTTTTTAACCCCCTGACCAATTAGGTAGTTTGCAAATCTTTTTACTTTATCATTAAATTCCGAATAAGAAACTTTAGTATCTTTAAATATAATTGCATTTCTATTGGGTGTTAATTCTGCTTGTTTTTTGAATAGATCTATTATTATGTGATCAGGATACAGTGTTTTTGTTTGGTTAAAATCAAACAAAATCTTTTTTCTTTCGACTTGTGATATTAAGTTAATTTCAGAGATTTTTTGAAATGGATCTGCAATGAGATTCGAAACAAGATTATGTAGAAAGTATGTATATCTTTTTATCGTCGATTCTTTAAAAATATTATTATCGTAACCTATTGAAATATTTAATTTATTCTCTTCCTCATTCACAATAAAAGACAAATCAAACTTTTCAATCCTTTCTTTATCTGGTGTATATTTCAAGGTTTTCACATTGGGAATATCTAATTCAGCCATCTCAAAATTTTGGAACATCAACATAACATCAAAAAGTGGATTCCTACTTGGATCTCTTTCAATATCAATATTTTCTATTAGTTCTTCATAAGGAAACTCTTGATTTTCAAAAGATTTTATTACTTTCTTTCTAACATTTAAAAGGAAACTATGAAAAGTTAAATTCCAATATGGTTTGTTTCTAATTGCTATAGTATTAATAAATAAGCCAATTATTGAACCAGTATCTGGATGCACACGTTCAGATACTGGAGTGCCAATTACTATATCTTCCTGATTACTAAGTTTTGAAAGTAAAACATTCAAGACAGAAAGAATTACCATATACAATGAGGCATTATTTTTATACCCGAGTTGTTTTAAACTATTGGTTTGCTTTTCACTAAAATTGAACCGTACAATGCTTCCATTATATTGTTTCTCAGTAGGACGGGTATAATCAAGAGATAAGTCAAATGGTTTGTATCTTTCTTGATATTCGCTTAACCAATAATCTTTTTGTTTCTTAAAATAATCATTGTTTTCTCTTGATATCCATTCAGAGTAGTCTAAATAGTTAAGCCTAAGCTCTGGCAAAGTTTCATTCTTCCACAAACTATTAAGTTCTTTAAACAGAATACTAAAAGATATTCCATCACTGACTATATGATGCATGTCAATTAGCAAATAATTTAATGCCTCTGTTAATCTTAATAAAGCTACTCTTATTAAAGGTGGATTATTTAGATCGAATGGACGAATAAAACTTTGAATTTTATCGTTAATATTGCCTTCACTACAATGAATTTGTTCAATTTCAAAGTTTGTATTATTTCTTATTGACTGCACTAGTTTTTCATCATTCATTGAAAATGCAACCTTGAAAATAACATGTCGACGAAATAACTTTTCGAAACAATGAGTCAGTTTTTCTATGTCTATTTTACCTTTTAGTTTTATAAATGAGGGGATGTTGTAAACAATAGAATTACTGTTATACGAATGTAAAAAATACATTCTTTTTTGCATTGGTGATAAAAAGTATTCTTTTTTTTCAGTTGATACAGGTATTGGATCGAACTGATAATTTTTGCGTGAATTATTAAAATTATCTTTTTTTGATGAATCAATTATAAAATCAGCAAATTGTTTAATTGTTACTTTTTGAAATATCGTATTTAATGAAACTTCTATTCCGAACACACTCTTTACTTTCTGCAATAAACTCATTGCTTTTAAAGAATGTCCTCCTAAAGTGAAGAAATTTGAGTTTCTTCCAATTATGCTTTTTTTTATGTTCAAAACAGAAGACCATAAACTAACTAATTCCTTTTCGATATCATTTACCGGTTCCTCGATAAAATTTTGATGTTTATTTTTTACTAGGGCATCATTATCTATCTTTCCATTTGAATTTAACGGAAAACTATTCACCTTGTAGAGATATGTTGGAATCATATAATTAGGTAAATAATCAGCTAAAAAATCTTTTATTTCATTTTCTGAGATTTCTTTTGTGGAGGTATAGTACGCGCAAATGAATCTTTCTTCTTCATCCTCAACCAGAACCTTTGCTTCTATGCCATCAATTCGATTAATACATTTCTCAATTTCAGAGAGTTCAACCCTAAAACCACGGATTTTTATTTGGCTATCCTTTCGACCAATAAACTCAAGGTTTCCATCAAAAGACCAACGAGCAAGATCACCTGTTTTATATAACCTATCATTTTCTTTATATGGATTATCAATAAACTTTTGTTGTGTTAAGTCTTTCTTGTTCACATAACCTTTTGCTAATCCAATTCCTGATATGCATAATTCACCTGTTGCACCAATTGGCATTAAAATATTATGTTCGTCTAGTATGTAGATTTGTGTATTTGCAATAGGTTTCCCAATAATTAATGGATTTTTAGCATCCATTTGATTGCATGCTACACTACCAATAGAAGCTTCTGTTGGACCATATTCATTTGATAGTTGTGTGTGAGGTAGATATTTATGAGTTTTCTTAATTATTTCGAGGCTTGATTGTTCACCAGCTAATACAACTAATCTTAAACTATTCAGAAAACCGTGTTCAATTCTTTCTTGTAAAATTACTTCATATAGTCCAGGTGTTACTACGAAGTTTGTTACATTTTTATTCTGAATGGTTTCTACAATTATGCTTGAATTTAGTCGATTTTCATCACTTATAAGTACTAATTTACCGCCAGTTAAAACTGAAGTAAATAAATTTGAACCATAGCCATCAAAATGATAAGATAATAGTTGTAATGTTACGTCTTTATGATCCAACTTATAGTTTCGTTTACGCCAATGTATAAAATTAACAACCCCAACATGTTTAACTGCTACACCTTTAGGTTGGCCAGTTGTGCCTGAAGTATAAATAATGTATGCGACATCAGAAGATGAAGATTTAATATCCAAATTTTTAGTGCTTTCGTTTGGCTCATCTTTCTCGTTTATATGTATTATTTTTCCATGCTCAATGATCCTTTCGGGTTTGTAGCTGCAGCTTTTTAACTCGCTATGCGTCAATAATATCTTGACTTGACAATCATTGATAATAAATTTATTTCTATTTAAAGGAGATTCTGGAGATAGCGGTACATAGGCCGAACCTGATTTAAGAACAGCTATAATGCAAGCAACCAACTCAATCGAAGGTTCCAATAATAAGGCTACTCTTGTTTTTCGCCCCTGTGTTATTTTTAATATTCTTTGAGCAATGATATTGGATTTAATATTCAGTTGTTCATAAGTTATGCTTGTTTTATTGAGCTCTAAAGCTATATTCTTAGGATATAACTTTACTTGTTCTTCAAATATTTGATTAATTGTTTTCTCAAGGGGAAAGCTTTGCTGTGTATCATTATAAGAAGATAAAAGAAGTTGTTTATCTTCCTTTGAAAGTATTGATATATCGCATATTTTTTTTGTTGGCTCGGATAATAATGATTCCAAAATCTTATTAAAAGAATATGCTATTTTTTTAATTGTTTTAGAGCTAAAATAATTATACGGATATCTTATCTGAACTTTTAAACTATCCGTATTATCAAAAAAATTAAATGAAAGAATTTCTTTAGCTGCAATATCGTAATACGGATTAGTATTAATTTTTTCTATTATTTCTGCATTATGAAGCTTTATTCCTTTATTTTTAAATTTATAATAATTGAAAACAGTCTTAATTAAATCGGTTACTCCTTCGCCAACTTCATTCTGGATATCCTGAAAAACTACATCCTGATTTTCATATGCTTCTTTTATTAATAAGTTTGTGTTTAATAGTGCTTCTTTAATAGTTAGACTTGGATTTATGTTTAGCATTAACGGAAGTATATTAGCAAAAATACCTGAGGTTTTTTTAAACTCATTTTTGTGTCTTCCACTAGATATAGAACCAATAACTATGCTCTTTTGACCGCTGTATTTTGATAACAGTATATATTGTGCTAACACAAGTGATGAAGTAAATATGACCCTATTACGTAATCCAAAGTTTCTGAGTTCATTTACCAAATCAAAATTAAGTGATAATTCATAATTGCCAATTTTAAAATTTTCAGTCGGTTCGTAACCGCTATCAGGTTTGATATCTAGGTTTGGTATCCCGTTCTTAAATTGAGTGATCCAATATTTCTTTTGTGTTTTATATTCTTCTGTTTTTACAAATTCTTTCTGCCATATTGCATAGTCAGTATAGGATAGATTACATATTTTTTCGGTTTTCACTTCTATACCATTTTGTAAATTATTGTAGTGCTTTAAAACATCATTAAATATGATTTGGCACGAAGTAATATCGGATATTATATGATGTCTCTTTATTTCAAACTCAAATTTATTACTTTCTATTTGCTTTAAATTGAAAAAGATTAATGGTCCCTCAAATAGATTGAATTCAGAAAATGAAGCTATTTCATGGTCTCTTATTGACAAATTATCGCTATTTGAATTTTTAGAAAATGAAAAGTACTTTGAAATATCAATTTCCTTTTTTATTTTTTGAAACAATGCATCCTTTCTTAATTCAAAAGTTGTCCGTAATGATTTATGAATATTAATTGTATGTTGAATAGCATTTTTAAAATTATTAACATTCAATATGCCATGTATCTCCCAATTTTGCGATTTAATCCATGGTAAATTATTGGAATGTATCTGTTCCTGCAACCAAACACCCTGTTGTTGAAATGTCGCTGGGTAGATCTCTTTTGTCTTATCTTTTGTCATCTTTTCTATAATACGTTGATTGTCATAAAAATCATAAGATTTTAATCAGTAGCGTCCATTCTCCACTTTAATGCTTTTTCCTGAATTTCAAACGTTTGCTCTAATTTCAGTAAGCTATATGTTAGCATGTCCTTCTTTTTAAGCTTGGCAATCTTACTTTTCATTCTAGTATAATTATTTCTTTCTTCATCAAATAAAGAAAGATAATCCCTGAAATTAATGGTATCAGATAACCACAAGTTGTTTTCATTATCTAAATGAATAACATATGTGTAATAATTTTCTTTTTGCACTTTCCAAAACCAATTAGCATCTTTACTTAAAGGGCTATTTCCATAGTATTCATAACCTAAGTTGGTCAATATTGCATGGAATTGGGTTATATTTCCTGGTTTCACAATTAGTGCTATATCAATAATATTATTTGATGATTGATTAATAATAGATGTGCTGCCAATATGCTCAATTGCGCTGAATTGATTATTTGTAAATGATCCTTGAAGCAACTTTTTCTCTTTTAAGAAATATCCCTTCCATTTTTTATTATAGGAACTATATTTTAGTATATCTGATGATAATTGAGGAGATTTTATTTTTTGATATCTTTTGAATAATTGCAATACTGTTTCACCTCTAAATTCACCAAATTTATCTTGCAATTCCCTGATTAATTTAAAGTTATCAAGATTTTTATTTAGCTTTTCCATTGAAGACATGTCTGAGATTATTTAGTTTAGATTAAAATCATCATGTCCCAAAACATTTTTTAATGCGTTAGCGACGTATTTCCCAACAAAATCACCGTAAAGGATTCCTTTAGGACTTAGTTTAATCGTTGTCTTATCAACTGTTATATAGTCGGAATTAATTAACTTGTCAAAATCGTTCTTAAGCACAGTGTAAATATCGAAACCATGTTTTTGATGGAATGATTGTCGGTTGAAATCGCAAAATTTAAAACTTAATAGTATGTCTTGAACCTGTTCATCTTTCGAGTTTAATTGAAATCCACGGTTAATAGGTAAATTGCCCTCATCAATCTTGGAAAAGTAATTCTTGTAACTATTTGTATTTTGATGGCAATATGTTCCAATTTTGCTATAAGATGATGGTCCGAAAGAACATAAGTCAGCCCCATGCCATATATTATGGATATAATCGTGTGGATATTTATTGTCTTTAATAAAAGTAAACGTACTCCATGGAGTATAATTGGAATTACCGAATTTTTCAATAGCCAACTTCATAAACTCAACTTCAATCTCATCGGAAGGTAATTCAATTTCTTTTTTACGAATTCCCGAATCAAAAAACAAAGTATTACTATAAGTTTCCATCTTATATATAGTAATGTTATGTACACCACTATTAAGAGCTGTATTAATAGAATCCTCCCAACTTAACAATGTGTCGCCAGCCAAACCACTCAACAAATCAATATTAAGTATATGATGCCCACTATCTAATATGATGTCAATTGTATCTAAAGCTTTTTGTTTCGTATGCTTACGATCACTTAGTTTTATTACTTTATCGCAAAAGGATTGAATTCCAAGGCTAATTCTAGTTATACCCACTTCCTTAAATTCAGAAATTTTATTCTTGTTTATAGTATGTGGCTCAGCTTCAATGGTAAACTCATATTTATCAAGTACAAAATTAGATGCTATGCATTCTTTTATTTTTTCAATTTGTTTCTTCTTAAGTAATGAAGGTGTGCCCCCTCCAATGTATATAGCATCAACTTTTCTGTTTTTTAAGTGAAATTCGCGGCTTTTAATTTTTATTTCTTCACACAAACAATTTACATAATCTTCAACTTGGTCCTGCCCTTTGTATTTTAATGTAAAATAATAACAATAGGCACATTTTTGAATGCAAAAGGGAATATGAATGTAAATATTAATAGGTTGGGAGCCAAAATTTATTTCATTCGATTTCCAATAACGAAAATCAGGATAATTTGTGATAAATCCTTTTCTGGATGGATTATCAATACTTATAATATCACTCATATTTTAGTTCTTAAGCTTTTGGTCAATAAATTGAGCCAATGTATTCAGATTTTTGAATAATTCAGCATTTAATTCACTGTCTTCGAAACTGAATGAGAACTCCTTTTCCATTAGGACAATTAAATCCACAATTGCAATCGAATCAAGTCCCAAACCATCTTCATACAATGACACTTCTGAAGATATATCAGATTGTTTAATGTTAACATCAAGTTCTTTGCTTATAAGCTTTTTAAGCCTAATTATTACGTCATTATCCATATTTAAGTAATTATTTTATAAGTTTTTGTAATGCGATTCTATCTATTTTTCCATTTTGTAATAGCGGTATTGTATCAATTACCTTTATTTCGTCAGGAACAAGGTGACGAGAAAGTTTACTGATGCAATTAAACCTGATTTCATTAGCATCATTTTGAGTTAAATTTTTTCCGTTACAGCAAGCAATCAACATCTTTCCTCTTTTAGTTTCTTTATCTAAAGCTAGTACAGCTATATGATCAATTTTATTATTAATCTTTGATATTAAATCTTCAACCTCAGAAAAAGTGACAAGAATTCCATTTCTATTAATGCTATGATTCTTTCGCCCAATAAGTGTTAAACTTTTCTGTTCGTTAATATGACACAAGTCTGAAGTTTTAAACCAATTATTGGAAAAATTTGGACTATTAACATTATCACCATTGCTATCTATATATTTTTCAAATCCATAAGAATGATTACAAACAACCTCTTTTACCGGCAACTTCCCTTCAAAATCATTATTAACATCGATAAATTTTAACTGGACGTTATGTAATGGTGCTACCTTACCGGCTTTTCTATCGGATAAGCTACTACTTATAATTGATGTAGCAATAACACCTAATTCTGTTGAACCATATAGATTAACTACTCTTCCCAACTGATTCTCAAGTTTAATATATAAAGACTCCTCCATTTTATCTCCGGCTGAAATTACCAGCCTATATCCCTTTTTATTTTTTTTAATTCTTACAAGCATTTTTGATAAAGAGGGAGTAAGAAAACTTACACTGGGTTTGAAACTTGATTCGGCAGATAGGTATTTAATAATATTGGTTTTATTAATTAAACAAATTGAACAACCTGTCAAGATTGATGGCAGCAAAGCAGCTCCTAAACCATACATATGATAGACAGGAACAGGTATTAAAATACGATCTGAAGGTGAAAGCTTCAAATGGTTTTTGCAGTTCTCCGAATTGAATAAAAGGTTTTCAGTTGAATGTTGTACAATTTTTGATTCATCTGTACTGCCAGAGGTCTGCAAAAACAGCTTGCTTTTATAATCTTTTATTTCATTTGCTTTATAATTTTCGTTTCTTTTAACATGAATAAATTTCTTTCTGAAAGATAGGTTGTCATTAATATTATCATAAGAAATGCTAATTTCATTACCATAAAAACGAATTTTTTTCTGACGAAATGAGACTTTCGATTCTGACGAAATCAGAATGAATGATTTTTTTTCAATAATTAGCCAAAGTAAAAGTATAACGTCAGGCACTGTATTGTTAAAGTAAAACGTATTAACTGATTGAAATTGTTGGTCATTTTTATATAAGTCTGTTAATTCACATATTGTCTTATATATGGTTTTATAATCACATGTATATTGACCATCAGTAATAAAATTTGCTTTTGTTAGATGGTTGTCCCCATGGTCAAAAATTATTTTTTTTAGGTTTAATACCATATCCTATTTAATGATTCTTCGTTAAAAAACTCTTTTACTATGCCAATACTTTTTCCTTTTATTAAAAATTCATATTTTTTAGAATAAATAATATTTGATTTTACATTAAGCTTTTCAGCTATCCTGAAATTGTTTATGGCTTCTACCCTTATATTTTCCTTTTTTATATTTCCAACGCCAAATACCTTACCTATTGGAATGCAACTTTTCTTTAAATTGTTAAATTGCTCATCAGTCAGATCATCACTATTAAATGATGATATTGAAAAAATAATAATGTTATCAGATTCTTCTAGTGTTAGTTTCGACATTCGGACAAGTTGAAAACTATCATTCTCAAGAATTTCTTTTTGATATTCTACTGTTACCAATAACCTCTTGCCAGTAAGTTCCTCAATAAGTTTAGTTGTAGACGTATCTATCCTTAAGAGGGAATCCAATGTATCTATACATAAAGTATGTCCCATAAAATAAAATTATCTGCCAATAAACAGCATAAAGTTTATATTAAGAATTTACTCTAAAAATCGAACCAGTGACTTAGATTGGTATTTATCAAATTACCAGTTGCGATTATATCTTCTTTAAAATATGTAAGCAGAACTTTCCTTTGCTCAGCACTTAACGAACTATTTTTCGTTTTTTCATGCAGATTAATTCTTTTCTGCCTGATTTTATTACGCACATCTGGAGAAGTTGTTTTTAGTTGATTCAATACCCGATTTTGAATTGCCTTTTCAGCTTCCTTTTTTGTGAAATAAGGAGAAAAGTTTTCTGCATCAAGAAATTCTAATAATTTTTGATAAGTGTTATCTGGAAAATTTACTAAATCTTCAAATACAATTATGTGTACACTTTCTTTTCCAAATATGCGGAAAGCACGACTTATTTTTTGGTTATATAAACCAACTTCTTTATAATTAAGTCCATGCGCATAATAGCACGACTTTGGTAAACACATACCGTTGCCTCTATTCTCGCATAGTTTAAAAGCATCATAGAAGTATTGAACATCCTCATTCCCCGTTCTTAAATACAAAGAGTGCAAGGAAAAAATCATATCAACCGGATTTCTTAGAATAATAACCAGTTTTGCCTCTGGATTAAATTGATATATTTCCTCTATTGCCGATTGCGACTCCAAGTACCAAACCGACCCTTCTCCTATTATTTTTTCATTCTTAACGCCATCAAATAATGAAAAGTACTCATTTTTTGTTCGTATATAAGAATTTAAATTTGGTAAATCTTTTCCGAAAAAATGGGGCTCCTTTAATATTGAAAGATATATTTGAGGATGTTGTTTAAGGTATAAATATACAGAAGTTGTACCAGACCGTGGCATTCCCACAATAAACAAATTAGGCTTTCGTTTTGAAAATTCTGCCATGTGTAACGATATTCTAATAAATCCAAGAAACCTTTATTCGAATCAATTTATTGCCTAACAATATTCAGGTTTCTAAAGTAACCATCGGAATTATTTCCCACCCAAAAGCCTATTTTTCCGTCTATCCTGTCACTCAACTGATTTACTACCAATGAAGGTTCTTTTGAATCATTAACAAACACCTTCACTATTGGATGTTCTACTGTTATTTTTATTCCAAACCAGTCTTGAGGATCAGGAATTAATCCGGAGATATTACTTTCATATTTATTTGGATCATTTTTACGCAAAAAGTGCCATGTATACTTAGGATGTGATATATATTGTATAGAATGATTATTTCGTTCTTTGTTTTTGAAATTAAAAGGACGGAAATAAACAGCATCATATACGCTGTCACTTAAAATATTAAATGCTATTCCTACAAAGCTTCTACCCCGTATATTTTTCCCTTTTATTTCAGCTTCAATTACTATATTCGAAAAATTCTGCTCATTATATATAAGCAAACCTTCACCAGGCATTGCATTTAAATAAATTGTGGAATCATTCACCTCTAGTTCTCGATTGCATAAACTCCATAAATCTGAATTTACGGTCTTTAATAGATCCGGCTTAATATTATGGGTGTTATTCTGTCCATTAATCATAAGGCAATTAATTAGTAGTAATAAAATAATTTCTACTTTCTGTTTTTTTATTATTATCATTTTATAATAGGTTAAATCATTATTGTAATGAAAATATATGTCGTCAGGTTTCAATCTTCAAGTTAGTATTTTATGTATTATATTTATAGTCAAGTCAGGATCGTTTAGTAACTTGTCAGGACCATAAATTATAATAATATTCTTTAATACCCTTAATTAGGTTTCTAAATTTCTTTTATTTAGTTTCTGCTCAATAAATGTATATAAAATGGAAACTGAATTTTCAATCGATAATTCAGTTGTATTAATCATTAAATCTGTTTTCTCTGGAATTTCATAAGAATCATTTATCCCTGTCAAGTTATTAATTCTGTCAGGATAGCCTTCTGGCAATGCAGCTCTAAAATATAAGTTTTTAGTATCTCGTTTTTTGAGTTCGGATATATTGCAATTTATCCAAATAGTATATACATTATTATACTTATCTTTTATTTCTTGGCTGATACATTCATATGGATTAATAGCTGCAATGATTGATATAACATTATTTTTCACCAAAGTTCCAACAACAAATCCTAATCTTCTTATATTCTCAATTCTATCTTCTTTTGAAAAGGATAAATCTTTGCATAATCCTTTTCTATAAATGTCTCCATCTAATATTTCAACCGGATAATTATCTTTTATTAATTTCTCAGCAACACATCTCGCTAATGTAGATTTACCAGATCCAAATAATCCTGTAAATTGAAGTATAATCATACTATTTTCTGTTTGTAATTTTGCTAATGAACAATGTCACTTATTTCGATCGAAATACTTAATCCAGTCCCCTTCAATCTAACATACAACCTATCATCTTCAAAATACCTTTCAATCTTTAAAAATCACAGGATTCAACCACATATTCATCTTTCCCAATAACCATGTTTTCAACTTGGTATGCAATGCCCTTTTCCTTCAGTTTTCTTAGCAATTCAACTTCTTCGTCTGGAATGGTTACCAGTTTACCAAATTCCTTTAAAAGTTGAGATACAGCTTTGTATCTTTTTATTTCTATACATTCTGAATAGCTCAATTTACCAAACAAATAACCAGGAATTAAAGGAGTTTCTGTTAGCGTTTTCTAATCTATTTTTTCAGATAGTTGATTTGTTCACCAAAGGAAAAAAAACCTCATAACCATCATCAACTAAGCTTTGAAACACCCTTTTCTCAGCGAAAGCTTTTGTGTATATTAAGTACCAATTGGATGTTTGGGTCATAGGCAAATAAGTTAATAGGGATTAGTAAGTGGTCATTTATGGGATCACTCATTGATACTTAAAAATAACCAATAAAATATGAATGTATTTAAATGAAAATCAATATAACAGCTCTGAAATGACGAATAAAATATTCCGACATTGAACTATTACTAACAACACATTTATATGGAAAAGAAAATCTTAAAAGATTGATTTTCAGTTACGAATTGTTGAAAACTTTGATTTTGGATATGCCAAATGTTGGTCGGTCAGCAAAGTACCTGACTTTTTGAGGATATTTTCTTAATTATATTATTTCTTCAAAAATTGCTTTCTTGATACAGCTTCGCTTGGTCAATTAGCAAAACTACTTTTGACAAAACTTTTCTTCCTGTCTTAACATTAGAATTTGATTCATTTAAACCAATAACATTTGTTAAGTATTTTTGATGGTTTATAATAAATTCTTATTCGCAAGTTATTTTTCACCAACGCGAGTAAATATATAAGTTATTTTTTTTTTTTCAACATTTTATGGGAAAAAATTTAGGGAATCGCTTTTAGAAATAATATTACCGCTGGGTGAATCTTATAAATTAATATTTTTGCAAGTAGTTGAAAAGACTACGCGTCAAAAAAATGAAAAATTTCAAAGCGCAAAACCTTATTGAATCTAATATATCTTTTATATCACACTTTTCAACCTTGACAGATTCTCGAAGAACCAACAAAGGCAACTTTTTCTATCCGTTACAAGAAATATTGTTTTTAACTATATCAGCAGTCATTAGTGGAGCAGATAATAAGGGTATATCATCTTTTAGCAAAAGCTTTTCTTTCATCATAAAGCTTCCAACAACCATGTTTAGAGTAACTTGATGATATTATGAGAGCCATTTTCTTGTTTGAAATTGATCCATACCAAGTATCTGTTTTTGCTCTTTAAAATTGTGTTCTATAAAGAAACGTTGTGCTTGCATTTGAGCAATTGCTTTTTCTGCATACTGAACCAATGAAGCATTGGTAAATGAATGCTTTATTTCTTTGCCATATTTCGTTTGACGTTTTGAAATCACTAATAAGCGTTCCTCAATGGAGTCGATATTTTTATTCCAGATATACTCTAGTGAAATGGAAGTATCCTTTGAGCATACCTTTAGCTGAATGCCTTATCTTCATCAATTCTCAATTATTTGTGCCCAAGGCTTTTATATAATCTTTTACGGAAATGGAAGATGTGCTGGCTTTAAGTTTTCTTGGCGCAGGTCCTTTGGAACATTTTCTCTCCGGTAAATATATTTCAGGCTTTTCAAGATGAACTTTTTGAGTTGAGTGAATGTCAAGCATGTATATTTGTCCCAGATTATCGATGTCTCTTGCAAATGCTATGTCATTTCCATAAAGACCATCTGCACCAATGTAATCAAAAGAAACGCCTTGTTCTAACTGATGCCTTATTATATCTAAAGCAAGTTCTGGTTTGGTCTTAAATTCACGTTCTTCTGGTGGTATGCCAGCTTCAGTACATCGTTCTTTATCTGTTGTCCATGATTTGGGAAGATAGAGTCTTGCATCAACCAGAGATGCATATTTTTTATTGCAAAGACACCCGAAAACGGCTACTTGAGAATTTGCTGTTTTGCCAACATTTCCACAATACTGTTGACCAACTCCGACACTTTTAGTGCTTTTTTTAACCCATCCACTTTCATCAATAAGTAAACCAGTAAGTGTATCTTGAGGCAGCATGGAATTGACATTACTTGCAACTTCATCTATAACAGCACGTGCATTCCAATTCGATTCAGTAATGAAATGCTGCAATTTATGATAATCCGTATCAACTGTTTGGATCACCCACTAAATTTGGGTTTACCAAAAGAGTTATGTTAGATTTGCAAAAAAACTAACAAAAAATATGTCCTCTCAAGATATCAATACCCAATTACTAGAACTTATTCTACCTGCAGGTATTTTAGAACACTTTACAATTACAGACTTCCACCAGGAAGCCAGTGGTCAGAATTTATACACCAAGAAACTTACGATCCATTTAGAGGAGAAGAAAGTTATACCAGAGGAATATGTCGATTATCCTTTTAAAGCAAGTGGATTTATGCCTGCTAAGTTAATTAAGGATTGTCCAATACGGCGGAATCTGGTTACTTTAAGTGTAAAATGCAGAAGGTGGGATGTTTTAATAGATGGTAAATATCAAAAACGCAGCAGAAATTGGAAATCTGTAGCAGACGGCACTCGGTTAGATCCGGAGTATGCCGCTTTTTTAAAAGGAATTGGTGGACTCTAATGCCATAAGTACCGAAAGTCTGCGGATATTCTTTGGTATAAATACCAGCACATTTGCGCAACAATACAAACACAAGCTGAGTGACTACAATACATGGAGTCAGAAATCTCATGCA
>JBNKGY010000038.1:0-24336 GCA_050290065.1 Marinilabiliaceae bacterium | reverse complement strand
AGATTTATGCGTCCATTCCCCGAAAGAAAGGAAAAAAGATAGAAATATAGCATTTCGTTTGTTGGGGGAGTCCGTAGCATTTGATAAATCACTGAAAGTGACCTAATAGCAATCGCACATCACCATTTCCTTTCAATGAATGACTTCCAGAGCAAGTCAAGCCATGCTCTGAATTAAAAATGATCCTGTTATTCTATATAATTCTGATGTTTTAACAGGAGCTAATCTTCAGCGTATGATTGAATACCACTATCAACAAGGGGGAGTGGCTACATTAATGGTAAAAAGGAGGTCAACATCACGGTATTTTCTTTTCGATAAGAGTATGAGACTATCGGGATGGGAAAATATTTCAACTGGTGAACGAATGATTACCCGACAAGAAATAAATTTGGAGCCTTTTGCCTTTTCAGGAATCCATATTATCAATCAAGATATTATTTCTGAACTTGGTCCTCAAAGGAAATTTTCCATTACTAATGGATACCTTGATTTATCTGCCAAATTTCCCATTTTTGGCTGGGAAAATTGGCATGAATTTTGGTTCGATGTGGGAACTCCGGAAAAGCTGGATATTGTTAATGCATATTTTCAAAAATGAAACTATTGCAATAGTTAATTGTTTTGTGTTGTATTTAAATGGACGTAAATAAAATTATAACTAAATGACGAATGCAGAGAATCATGATATATGGGATAACTTTCAACGGTTTTTTAAAGGTTTTACCAGTGGTAGCGCACTTCTTATGTTGGCTACTTTTGTCGCTGTAGTTTGGGCAAATGTTGATCATCATTTTTATGAACATATCTGGCATATTAAATTGTCAATAATTGTTGATAAGTTTAATATGGGAATGAGCTGGCATCATTGGGTAAATGATGGTTTAATGGCCATTTTCTTTTTTGTTGTTGGACTTGAAATTAAGAGGGAGTTTATTGCAGGAGAATTAAGTGCATTTAAGCAAGCATCATTACCTATTTTTGCTGCTGTTGGAGGTATGGTTGTTCCTATTGTTTTGTTTTTCTCATTTGGATTAAAAGGAGATGCAAACAGTGGATGGGGTATTCCAATGGCTACAGATATTGCTTTCTCGCTTGGTATATTAGCTATGTTAGGCAAAAAAGTGCCTTTAAGTTTAAAGGTGTTTTTAACCGCATTGGCTATCGTTGATGACCTTGGGGCAGTTCTGGTAATTGCAGTGTTTTATGGAGGGGAACTACAATGGTCTTACTTAATTATTGCATTTGTTTTACTATCAATACTGGCTATTGCAAACTTTAAAAATATACAGGATTTGAGATTGTATACGTTTGTTGGATTTGTTATATGGTATTTGTTTTTGGAGTCTGGTGTAAATGGGCCGGGTACAGGTATTCATGCAACTATAGCCGGGGTATTAATTGCGTTAACTATTCCAACCAGACCCAAAGTCCATATTAGTAAATTTATTCCCAGAATAAACAGCGGAATTAGAAAGTTTATTGATATTCCTAAAAATTCTCATGATATTGTATTGACAGATGATCAAATACATGCATTGGAAGAAATGGAATATGCTGTATATAAAGTTCGTAGTCCATTACAATATATCGAACATCAGTTTCATGGATTTATTAGTGTTGTTATTTTACCAGTTTTTGCATTAGCAAATGCTGGTGTTGTATTAAGTTTGGGAGGAGATAATTATCTTGGATTTACTAATGTCTCTGGAGCAATTGCTTTCAGTCTTGTATTTGGTAAAGTAATTGGTATTACATTTTTCGCATGGATAGCTGTGAGATTAGGAATTGCTCATAAACCTAAAGAAATATCCTGGTTATCATTTGCTGGGGTAGGATTTTTAGGAGGTATTGGCTTTACCATGTCTATATTTATTGCCAGTTTAGCTTATTCTGCAGATTTATTAAATCAGGCTAAAATTGGAATTTTCCTAGGCTCAATTGTGGCTGGTTTAGGAGGTTATTTTCTATTGAAATATTCTCTTAAAAAAGATGAAGAATTATTGGACGTAAAGAAGTAATACCGATTAAAATTCAAGCTACTTCTAGTTCACTTCGTTCCTAAAGTAGCTTGAATTTAGCTCGGCATTATACCGGCGCATTTATAGTTTTAATTGGTATTATACAGGTTTCCTTTGATATCGTAAATTGCAATTTGAGCTCTTTGTACAGATTCAGGAATATAAAAATTGATTAATGTTTCACCATTACTCGGGTTTGGAATGTTTTGATAAACTTGGGCACTTGTTGTTGTATGTTTGTTTGAATAAGCTTTAGTTGTTTCATGAAACGTTTTTAACCAGGCAACATCGGCTTCTTGTTGTTCAAATCTTGCTTGTTGTTCCGTAATTATTTGAATAAAATCCAGTTTGTTATTAGGGTATTCTACTCCCCTGACTCCCTGAAAAATCAACTAATGAATATAGTTCCTTTATAGTAGGAACGCGCCAATCGGTATAACCTCCTGTGGTGGCATTTTTAGCACTACTTTTTGCATCATCCCATTTTTCATACGATTGCGCTTTTTCCCACATTAATCCAGTTACCATATCGGTAATGGTTCCATCTCCATTATCCACGTAGTTTGGCGTATTTCCCGTATACAAGGCATCTTGCCCATAAAAATAATCACCTGCCGAAGGTGTGGAAATTTGTTGCTTGTTATTATAATGCTTGGTTTGATTAGTACTTACTATTGGATAATTTGAGACATTCGGTAGATTATCTTCGATTACTGTATTATCATTATCGGTTTGTTCTGTTTCTTTTTCGCAGGCTATAATGGCAAATAGCATTGCGATAGCTGTTAGAATGATTGTTACTCCTGTATTTTTCATAGTATTTCAATTTAAAGTGCACTATAAAAATCAGTAATATTGTTAAGGCATGGAATTTTATTCAATCAATTACGGAAAGTATCCAATGAATACAGATAAACATTCTACCAATACTTTTAGTTTCGAAATCAAAATGCATATACGCACAAAAATAAAAGCCACTTACAAATTTATGTAAGTGGCTTCCTTTCAAGTAGTGGGCCCACCTGGGCTCGAACCAGGGACCACCTGATTATGAGTCAGGTGCTCTAACCAACTGAGCTATAGGCCCTGCATGGTAATACGAATATCCTTTCGTATATTGCGGATGCAAAAATAGTAAGTTATCTCAATTAATCAAATAACTAAGTGAAGTTTTTATGACAAATTTGAAAGAAAAGAAAAATATCATCTTTGATTTAGGCAATGTAGTTATAGATATCGATCTGAATATCACCATAGAACGGCTAAAGGATTTAGGATTTAAATCCAATGGAAATTTTTTAAATAAATATAAGCAAAGTGGAGTTTTTAGTGATTTTGAAGAAGGAAAGATCTCTGGAAGCCAATTTGTGGATCAACTAAAAACAGATTTAAATCCTGGTGTAAGCGATAATCAGGTGATAGATGCCTGGAATGCGCTTATGCTTAATTATACAGAAGAAAGAATTGAAACCATATTAAAGCTCAAAGAAACACATAAGGTTTTTATTTTAAGTAATACCAATAGTTTGCATATTGAGTATTGTGCCAATAGGGTACCTATTGTAGGTTCATTAGATTTGTTGTTTGATAAAACCTATTATAGCTTTGAGATGAATATGAGTAAACCCAATGCGAATATTTTTCAGACTTTATTAAAAGATGCCAATATTAAAGCTGAGGAAACCTTGTTTCTGGATGATTCCATTGTCAATGTAGAAGTGGCAGAAAAGTTGGGTATTGAATCGTGGCTGGTAGAATATCCTGATCAATGGGTATCAAAAATCAAAGAGTTGATGTAGTGTCTGTTGATACAAATAAAAAAGGCTGCTTAAATCAGCAGCCTTATATTTTCTATCTTTTGATAAGTAACCAAACATCCTGATTATTGGGAAGCTTTCGTTCCATTGATAATTCATTAAAAGCTTCATCTCGATCAGAGAAACCTTTATATGAGACTTTGTAAAAATCCTGGTTTTTACCTGTTTTTCTTACGATTACTTCAGAATCGTAGCCTTGTTGCGTAAGTTCTTTTTGAAATGTCTCCGCATTATTCAGACTTGAAAAACTACCTGCAATTAAAAAATATTTGTTTTCAGGAACCTCTTCAATAACAGGTTCTGGCTCCTCTATAATTGGAGTGGGTTTAATAGTGTCTTTTTTCTCAACAGGAGGTTTAACGACTTCGCGTTTAGCCTGAAACTTTTCTTTTTTAGCCTTTTTACCACAAGAAATAGCCGTAAAAGAAATAAGTATAATAATCGCTAGAATTTTGTTTGTCATGATAAAAATATGGGTTTTATACTGCTAAAAATAAAAATAATATTTTAATAATTGCCTACGTCAGCTTTTAAATTGTAACAATCGTTTGTGGTTTTGGTTATTTAAAGGAATTTGTGTGTATTGTTAAATTTGTTAATAACCTAAATATGAGTAGTTATGGTTAGTTCTGTTAGTTGATTTATATTTGAGTTAAATATATTATGATGGTTTATGCTAACCTAACGTAGTAACTATAATGGTTAACAAAAATGTATTTTATGGGGCAGTATTGCTTTTATCAAAGCAAAAAAAAGTGGAATCTTATGGATTCCTCATGTATTACTATTGAAATTAATATGAATAGTATTCGTTTTTATTCTACAAATTTATATCCCACACCTTTGATGGTTTTAATATGATCCTGACCGATTTTTTCTCTTACCTTACGGATATGTACATCAATAGTTCGATCTCCAACAATGATACTGTCTCCCCAAACTGCGTTGTATATTTCATCACGCATAAATACTTTGTCGGGCTTTGACGCTAACAGATTCAATAGTTCAAATTCTTTTTTCGGCAGCACCAGTTCCGAACCTTTGTTAATGATAATGTACTTTTCGCGGTCAATAACCAAATCGCCAATAGTAATCACATTCGATTTGTTTTCAACAACATCGCTACCTTCAGATTTATATCTTTTTAATAGAGCCTTAACTCTCGAAATTAAAACCTTGGGTTTGATGGGTTTTGCAATATAGTCATCTGCTCCTGCATCAAATCCTGCTATTTGCGAGTAATCTTCACCACGGGCAGTTAAAAACGCAACAATAGTATTTTTTAATTCCGGAATTCTTTTAAGTTCTTCACAGGTTTCAATACCGTCCATTTCCGGCATCATTACATCCAATAAAATTAAATGCGGAAGTTCTTTTTTAGCAATGGTAAGTGCAGTATTCCCATTATTGGCAGTTAATACCTGAAATCCTTCTTTCTTTAAGTTGTAACTGACAAACTCAATAATATCTGGTTCATCATCTACTAATAATAATTTAAAATTGTTTGCTTCTATCATTTTTTAAAGCGTTATATATAATGAGAGCCAAGATACATAATTGCCCTCCTTAAATGTTTTTACAGGGTTAATTATATGTTACTAAATCGTTAATAATAGATTCTGATTTATAAATATATCTATGATTTTCCTTTATCCAAAGTTAAAGTAAAACTTGTTCCGGATCCATAAGTGCTAGTAACATTTATGGTTTGATGATGTGCTTCAATGATGTGTTTCACAATGGCTAACCCAAGTCCTGTACCTCCCTGTTCTCTCGAACGACTTTTATCTGCACGGTAAAAGCGTTCAAATATCCTGGGAAGATCCTTTTCTTTAATGCCAACGCCGTTATCTTTCACTTCTATCAAATATCGGTTGTCCATATCGTAATGGTTAATGATGGTTTTACCACCAATTTTACCGTAGTTTATAGAATTTACAACCAGGTTGCTAAATACCTGAAATAGTTTCTGCTTGTCGCCAATAACCATTAATTGTTTTTCTCCGTTTTTGTTTAGTTTTAAATCAATGCTTTTTTCAACAGATCTTATCTCCTGTAAGTCAAAAACATCCTCAATAAGTTGAAATAGATTAAATTCCTCCGTTTGAAGTTCTAACTCACCAGATTCTAATTTTGAAATGGATTCCAGATCTTCAATTATAGATATCATCCTGTCAATACTTTTTTCTGTGCGATGTAAATAGAGCATGTTAATATCTGCATCTTCAATTCCACCATCCAACAAGGTTAATATATAACCCTGAATATTAAATACCGGTGTTTTTAATTCGTGAGAAACATTGCCTAAAAACTCCTTGCGGTATTTCTCCATTTGCTTTAGCTGCTGAATTTCTTCTGCCTTTACCTGCATCCAGTCAGCAACTTCCTTATTTACCTGGTAAAAAGGATCCTTCACAGGTTGCGCTTTTTCTTCCGGATGGGATTTAAAGTGATGAATACTCTTGTAAATGGGTTTTACTTTTGATTTAATAAAGCTGTTGATAAATAATCCGGCATATAAAGCATAGATGGTAATTAAAGCTGGTATGCTTATTACGAGTGATAGGGTGATATTGGATGAAAAGAAATTAACCAGAAAAAATAGTAGGGTGAAAAAGAAATACACACATGTAGATATTAATGTGATTTTTTTTGAAGTTATATCTTTCATTGGTTTTGTAATTAATATCAATAGTCGTATTGATTTAGTACAGATCGCTCAAGACTCACTGCTTAATATTCTTAAAAACTGAAATCAATAATTTTAATCGAACTCAGGCTAATCGAATCGGAATAATATTGACTGTTTATCTAATTAGTGTTCGTCTATAAAGTTCAACTACTGCGTTGTTGTTCAAAATCCAAATCCTCATATACGTTTAGTATACTGCGGTTTGAATTTTTCACACGCCTTGTATTTAAACTTTATAATCCAAACACCCGACTTTATAGACAGGCACTAATTAGTGCTAGCCGGAAAACATTGTCTTTGATAAGAAAAGTTTAAATATGAGGCCTTCGCAGTTTTAAAAATCCGGTGTTTACTTTCGTAAATAACTTTCTTCAAAACAAGGGTATCGAAATTATTGGACTTTTCTTGCAGAGACTTCTTAATATTAAGTTAATATTAAGTGTTGGCTACATATAAATATATCATTTGTTTTACCATTCGCATTGCTGTACATTTAAACCTTTATGGACGTTTTGTATTATTGTTGTTGTGCCAAATTTAAAGTATTTGGAATTGAATATTAGAATAAAATTTAAAACTTCACATAATCTTAATATACAACACGGGTTACTGTATCGTATGGGCACCTTATATTTGCAGTCAAATAATTATAAATGGATAACATATATCTCATCGTATTTCTTTTAGTTGTTTTAGGAGTGATTGACTTGGTAGTCGGAGTTTCAAACGATGCGGTTAACTTTCTTAATTCAGCGATTGGTTCTAAGGTATCCAAACGCAAGTATATTTATATGGTTGCCAGTGCTGGTATTATTTTAGGAGTAATGTTTTCCGGAGGCATGATGGAAGTAGCCCGTAAAGGAGTTTTTAATCCGCAGTTTTTTTATTTGAATGAGTTGCTGATTATCTTTTTGGCAGCTATGATTACTGATGTTATACTGATTGACATTTTTAATACGTTTGGATATCCAACCTCAACAACTATTTCAATAGTTTTTGAACTACTGGGAGGCGCTTTGGCTTTGGGATTAATTATTATAGGAGGAGAAAACCCGGATCAACTTAATATCGGTCAGTTGATTAATACAGAAAGTGCTTTGGTAATATTGATAGGTATTGTGATTTCAATAATACTAGCCTTTTTAACAGGTACGTTTTTTCAGTTTCTGGCCCGGCTGGTATTTACATTTAGGTATAAGAATAAATTCAAGACTTTATTTTCTGTAGCCGGAGCAGCCTCGTTAACCGCGCTTATATTTCTCATTCTGAAAAAGGAAATATTCTTTGCAAATTTATTATATGGTTCTGCTGAAAGTCTGGTTGAAAATAATTTAATGATGCTTTTAGGTATTGTTTTTAGTGCATCGTTCATTTTATTTTTAGTGCTTTCGTTTTGGTTAAATGTAGATATTCCAAAAGTAGTTGTATTCTTTGGAACTTTTACGTTGGCATTATCATTTGCTTCGAACGATCTGGTGAACCTAATAGGTATTCCACTTTCAGGTATTGAAGGGGCTAAGTCTTTTATGGATTCGGGTAATAATAATGCATCCTTATTTCTGATGAATATATGGGAGGACGGACTCTTAAATAATATTCTGGGTGAGAATTTTTACAAGTTGGCGTTTCTCATTTCGGGGCTTATTATGGTGATTACTTTGTTCACATCCCGCAAATTAAGAACAGTAACAGATACAGAAGTATACCTGGGCAGGCAAGGAACGGGTTATGAGTCTTTTGAGGCTTCTCAGTTTTCGCGTATGCTGGTATGGCGATTTTTGCAAATATTCAATAAGGTAAGAGGAACGCTTCCTGCAAAAATGGTTTCCGGAATTGCAAATAGATACGAACGAACAAAGGCTATCAAGGAAACGTCTGATCAGGTTGTTTATTTTGATACGGTTAGAGCGAGTGTGAATCTGGTTGTGGCCAGTATTCTGGTGGCAATAGGAACCTATTTCTCCACCCCCTTATCTACAACCTTTGTGGTTTTTATGGTTGCCATGGGAACTTCTTTGGCTGACCAGGCCTGGGGACGCGAAAGTGCTGTATACCGGATATCAGGTGTGTTATCGGTTTTGGGTGGCTGGTTTATAACTGCAGCTATTGCTTTTATCGGAGCGTTTGTAATTGCCATTTTTATTTGGTGGGGAAAGATTTATGCGATTGTTGTATTAACCTTGGCCGTTGTTTTTTCATTATACCGAACTACAATCTATCATAGAAAACAGTACAAGCAAAAAAAAGATTTGATCAGTAGATCAAATCAAAAGACCATAGAAACAATTGGATCTATGGTGGATTTAGGAAAAAACAGGATTAGAAAGCATATTATTGAAACATCGAAGATTTATATGCTGATTATACAGGGTTTTGTAGATGAGAATTTAAAACAGTTAAAAGATACCAGAGAAAAAGCTGAATTATTGAAGAAGGAGGCCAAATCAACTAAGAACGAATTGTTCAATAGTTTTACACAGATCGAAAGTGGTTCTTTTGATGCCGGGCATTATTTTATTCAGGCTTTAGATTACCTGGGAGAGACAACAAATGCATTATTGCAGATTACCGAACCGATTTGTGAGCATGTTGAAAATCAACATAAAGGCTTGTCTGATTCTCAGAAAGAAGATGCGCTGTTGTTATTAGAAGAAGTTGCCGGATTTTTCAATTACCTGATTCATATAGAAAAAGATAGTAAGTTTGATTCTGTGCCAGATATAGTTGAGAAACAAAAATATATTCTGGATTTAATAGAAGACTTAAGAAAAATCCAGCTAAAAAGGTTAATGGATAAATCAAAAAATTCCAGATCAAGTATTCTGCTGTTGGAATGCTATGCAGAATCCAAAAATTTGATTTTGTATACCATTAATTTACTGAAGTCACATCGCGATTTCTATCTGAATTCGCATTAAATTTTTACGACGATTACTGCAAGTTATAAAACAGGTAACTAGATAAAGTCAGAGATCTTCATTAATCCCTATAAAACCTATGCGAAGGTGTGGGGTAATCTCAATGAAAAGACAAGCCATCTGCAAGATTTATTTCTTGCAGATTTTTTTATGCCCATTTCACAACAATAGTATTAACATCAGATCGATTATAATTAAAGAGCTAAGATTTAATGCAAATCTAATCGAACTCAGGTTGCTTAAAATACCATACGAGTATCTGCCTTATCATCTGTTGAACTCACTTAGGAATCAAACTTAAATCTTAAAGTTAATCCAATATTAAATAAACCTTAACCTCATCAAATAGTAATAAAAAACACGACTTGTGTTAGATGTGTAAAATGCAGAAAACCAGTACTATAGTGCTGTTGTGTAGTTAATGATTACTTCATATACCCTTAATGTTTACTTATCGCCAAGCCCGATATTCAGACATATTTTTGCTCCAGAGATTTTAAATAAGAATCAAGTTTAAAAGCGCATTAAGATCCTAACCACACACAGGAGGCAATTTAATGAAGCTAAGAAATAAGAAAATTAATAAATGGATCAAATGAAACAAAGGGTATTTGTTGTTGTGCTGTTTTTAATATTGGGAATGGGAACAAGCTTTTCGCAACAAGGATTTTTAAAAGGAAAGATTACCGACAAGGAAACGGGAGAAGAACTTGTGGGTGCAGCAGTAATAATTGATGGAACCACAACAGGAACCATCTCTAATTTTATGGGTGATTACGTGATGCCTCCACTAGATGAGGGAACATACACCATCAGGGTGCAGTATATTTCATACGACCCGCAAGTATTTAATAACATTATAATTAAAGGTGGAGAAGAAACCCTGCTGAATATTCAATTGGCACCAGCTACCATGGATATTCAGGAAGTAGCGGTAGTGGCCAGAGCCAATAGGGAATCGGAAAATATGCTTTTAATGGATCAAAAAAATGCAGTTGTAGCCATTCAAGCTATCGGAGCTCAGGAGTTAACCCGAAAAGGAGTTAGTGACGCGGAAGGCGCAGTGACAAAAATATCAGGTGTTTCTAAGCAAGAGGGTGTTAAAAATGTATTTGTTAGAGGTTTAGGTGATAGATACAACGCAACTACATTGAATGGTTTTCCGGTTCCGTCAGAAGATCCGGAGTATAAAAATATTTCACTTGACTTTTTTACCTCCGACATCATTAAGTCGGTTAATATTAATAAGGCATTTAATAGTGAAATGACCGGGGACATCGGAGGGGCGGAGATCAATATTAATTCAAAAGAATTAATAGGAGATTCAGAACTAAATGTTGGCATCTCAGGATCTGTAAATACAGCATCAATGAGTGAAAATTTTCTAATCCCTGATGGGGTCAGTAAGCTTGGATTTGCACAAAATACAAAAAGCCCATCGGATGGAGGGAATTATGCTTTCAAAAATTCATTAGATCCTTCAGTACAGGATTTTCAGATGGGGAAAAGTGTGGGTTTATCAGGAGGTAAACATTATAATGTGGGAGCCAATATGAATCCACTGACTTTTTATATTATCGGAAACTACTCTAATGATTATAGCTTTACTGATGGTATCACTCGTGAAACCATTACAGATGGTACGATTTTCCGCGATCAAACTACAAAGAAATATAAGAAAGAGTCGTCACACCTGGCCATGACGAATTTAACTTACAGCTTTAATAATTTTAGTATTACATATAATTTACTGGGAATTCATACTGCCAGGGAGGTGTTAAGTGATGATTATGGTAGAAATGGAGAGGTGTTTCAAGCTGCTGAGGAGGAAAAAGGATTAGTTAGAAGACAGCAGATTAATGAGAATACTTTATTAGTTAATCAATTACAGGTTAAAAAGGAACTCACCGATAGATTAACCGCAAATGTAGGAGTGGCCTATAATTACTCTAACGGAAAGGAACCGGACAGGCGTGTGAATTACTTATCTTATGTAGGAAATAATAGCTTAGAGCCTTTACGAGGATCTGGGCGTCAGCATAGATATTTTGGTGATTTAAAGGAAAAGGATTTAAATACATCAGCCAATGTAACCTATAAACTGACTGATAGTCCGGATAATAGTTCATCGATACAAATAGGTTATAAGGGCCGTTTTTTAACAGATGATTATCAATCGAATAGTTGGGATAATACCAGAACCCAATCGAACTTACCTCAATTTGACATGAATCATTTCTCTTTAGATGAAATTTTTAATCAAGAGGAACTTGAATCTGGCCATTTTCAGAACAAAGAGTATAATGTATCCACGTATAATGTTGACAAAACAATTCATTCACTATATACTGATTTAAACTATCAATCAGGAGAAAACTTCATCTTTAACTTAGGGTTAAAAGTGGATGATGTTAGTCTTGTAGTAGATTATAATGTGAATGATGGCGCAAAAAGAAATTCTAACTCACTTGATGAATTGTATTTCCTTCCCAGTCTTAACATGAAATATGACCTTAATGCAAAAAGTGCATTAAGATTAGGGGCAAGCAGAACCTATACATTACCCCAATCAAAAGAAATTTCACCATTGCTATACGAAGGACATCAGTGGAGTTCACAAGGAAATCCTGATTTGTTTCCTTCAGTTAATTATAATGTAGATCTGAAATGGGATTTTTACCTGACGCCAGGTGAGTTAATTTCCATATCCGGTTTTGGTAAAATAATTTATGACCCTATTTCCAGGGTTGAGATTAATAGTGCAGGAGGATTCCTTTCTTATGCAAATATTGCAGATAAAGCAACATTAACAGGAATTGAAATTGAGATTAGAAAAGACGTTTTTTCTTTTTCTGATTTGGATAATGCGAATTGGAGTAAAAAGCTTAGTGCAGGGGTTAACTTTTCATTTATTAGCACAGGAGTTGAAGTTGGAAATCAAAGTGGTGGAAATCAATCATCCGTTCCATTGGATTTCACTAATACAAAAACAGAGTTAGAAGGAGCTTCACCCATATTGGCCAATGCAGATTTATCCTATCAATATAAGAAAAATGATTTTGGATGGAATAGCTCGGTGGTTCTGAATTACTTCAGTGATCGTATTTACTCTGTTGGTGTAGGCGGTTTTAATGATGTGGAAGAAAACGGACTTGTTACCCTTGATTTTGTATCCTCATTTAAATTTAAAAAGCACCTGGGAATCAGCTTTAAAGCGAAAAATCTTTTAGATCCGGAATTCAAATTAACACGAAAAGCAAGTGTTTCAGACGCTAAACCTATTGTGTTAAGTAGGTATAAAAAAGGAATGTCTTTAAGTATGGGATTATCCTATCAATTTTAAATAAAACAGAAACTATTTTAATATTTAAATTTTAAAAGAAATGAAAAAATTATTATTTATTCTTTCAATTATCACAGTATTTTTTACTGGTTGTAATAATGATGATGATGGCTTGAAACCTACATCAATTGAAGGTACTGAATTAAAAGGTGACATTACAGAAAATATAGAGCTTGATGCATCTGTAGGTTATATTTTGGATGGTACATTAAGTATTAAAGATGGTGCTACCCTAACAATTCCTGCAGGTACTACTATTAAAGCTACAAAAGGTTTTAGCTCTTATGTAATTGTAGAACAAGGTGGTAAATTAATGGCAGAAGGAACAGCTGAAGCTCCCATTACTTTTACTTCTGCAGAAGCTAATCCTGCTGCCGGAGACTGGGGTGGATTAATCATTAATGGTAAAGCTCCAATTGCTGGTGGTGATGTTGGTGCCACAGAGATTGATGCCAACCTTCCTTATGGAGGAACAGATGCAGCTGACAACTCAGGAGTATTAAAGTATGTGATTTTAGCATATACCGGTGCTCAATCCAGCGAATCGGTTGAGCATAATGGTTTAACTCTTGACGGAGTTGGAAGTGGAACAGTTATCGAAAACCTTTATGTTTATGATGGATCGGATGATGCAGTTGAATTTTTTGGAGGTACAGTAAGCATCACAAATATGCTTGCCGTAAACTGCGATGATGACATGTTTGATGTTACTCAAGGATGGAGCGGAACTTTAAATAATGCTTATGGCATCTGGGAAGATGGCTATGTAAGCACAGAGTCTGATCCTCGCGGTGTTGAAGCTGATGGTAATTTTGATGGAAAATATCCTGAGCAAACAGGGCAATCAGATTTTACAATGAGTAATATTACTATTAAAAATGCTTCTTCTTATTTAATGGAGGATGGTATTAAAATTCGTCGTGGAGCGACAGCTACCATATCAAATGCATTGTTAATTGGAGGTACAGCAAAAGACCTAATTGACCTTACCGATGGTAAAGGTGATGGAAATACAGCCACTTCAATTAGTCTTACTGTTAAAAATGCAGCAAATACTTCAAACGAAATTCACGCTAACGAAACATATAATAATGTTGGCTTTGTTGCTGGAAATACTGGAGCTTCAATCTCAGCTTTTGCCTGGACTGGTTACAATTTTATGGAAAATAAGGCGGCAACTTTAAGTGGCGATATAACTGAAGATACAAGATTAAATGCACTTTATAATTATACATTAGATGGTACAGTAAGTGTAAAGGATGGTGCAACTTTAATTATTCCTGCAGGAACAACTATTAAAGCAACTAAAGGATTTAGTTCTTACTTGGTGGTAGAACAAGGTGGGATGATTGATGCTCAGGGAACAGCTGAGGCTCCCATTACTTTTACTTCTGCTGAAGCTAGTCCTGCTGCCGGAGACTGGGGTGGTTTAATCATTAATGGTAAAGCTCCGTTAGCCGGAGGAGTTATTGGTGCTACTGAAATTGATGCCAACCTTCCTTATGGAGGAACAGATGCAACTGACAACTCAGGGGTATTGAAATATGTAATTTTAGCCTACACCGGTGCTCAGTCCAGCGAATCAGTTGAGCATAACGGATTAACACTTGACGGAGTTGGAAGTGGTACTGTTATTGAAAACCTTTATGTTTATGATGGATCAGATGATGCAGTTGAATTTTTTGGAGGTTCAGTAAGCATCACAAATATGCTTGCCGTAAACTGCGATGATGACATGTTTGATGTTACTCAAGGATGGACAGGTACTTTAGATAATGGATATGGTATATGGGAAGATGGTTATGTAAGTACAGAGGCTGATCCTCGCGGTGTTGAAGCTGATGGTAACTTTGATGGAAAATATCCTGAACAAACAGGGCAGTCTGATTTTACTATGAAAAATATTACTATTAAAAATGCTTCTACCTATGTAATGGAAGATGGTATAAAAATTCGTCGTGGAGCTACTGCTACAATTACCAATGCCTTATTAATTGGAGGTAATACTAAAGACTTGATTGATCTTACTGATGGTAAAGGAGTTTCTACTGATAATACTTCTATTTCAGCTACAAATAGTGGTGTTGTATTTAGTGGAAATGAAGTAAAAAGAACAACAGATGTGAATAGTGTAGAAGTAACCTGTAATGCTACAGTAAATATTGCTGCTGGTAATACAGGTGCAAATGCCGATGCATTCAGCTGGACTGGATATGTTTTTTAGTGAGATATAATTTTAAATCAAAATTATAACTGAATTTAGAAAGAATCTGGTTAATTAATATACCTAACCCTATGATATTGGAACCCACTCCGAAAAGGAGTGGGTTTTTTATTTATGCAATAGGATGAAGAAGAATTATCTAAAATATAAGAGCTGCCCTTTTTTTAAAGGCAGCTCTTATTGTTGAAATATAATAAATGTTGATCGTAATATGTTGGATTACGAATTGGTTACAAGGCTGTTCATGTTAATTTTATAGAATCAGCTTGCTACTTTATTTTACGATTATTTAATGCCACTCCCAAAAGGAACTTTAATAGATAATACAAAATTTCTTCCCGGATTAAAATAATTTACCTCTTTTAAAGTCGATAAATGATCAATGTATTTTTTGTCAAAAATATTAGTTGCACTAACCGTTATTGATAGAGGTTGCTGATTAATTTTTAATGTGGCACCAATATTCGTATCCAGTAAACTATACCCTTCGGTTGTGGTTTCATCAACAGCAGCATGGTTCTGATCAAATGCGGTATTCATTTCTAATGAAAAAAATGGTTTGTGCAAAAAGGAAAGTCTTTCTTTTTCAAGTCGAAGTTCAAACCTAAGTTTGTTAGCAGGAATGAAAGGAAGGTAATCACCATTATTTTGTTTGCCAATAACAGAAGAAAAAGAAGCCTGAATGTGCAGCCATTTTGCATATGAAGGATGAAGATGTGCCCCTGCCTCGCCACCATATAATTCCGAATTTTCCTGCCTGTACCTATAAACCGGAATGTTGTTATTAGAATATTCACCGGTAGGGGTGATAAAGATGTAATCCTGAATGGTATTATAGAATCCGGCGATGTCAAATGTTAAATTATCGATGTGATAGTGGATACTTAAATCAGCCTCATAAGATTTTTCAGGATCAAGATTAACATTGCCTATCTCGTACCGGGCTTCATGCTGACCGTTTGAAGTAAGTTCAGCAAGATTCGGAGTTCGATAAGCAGAGGCTATGTTGGCCCGCAACATCATATTATCTGAAACTTCGTAAGTAGCCCCTAATGAGCCACTGAAGCTTCCGTAGTTTTTATTTAAAGCAGGGCGATAAGTGCCTGGATCAGACTCAATTCCAATGACATCAGTATTTATGTTTTTATAGTCATACCTTAAACCGGTTTGTACATTAAGTTTATTAAAGAATGTTTCTTGTAAAAGAGCAAATGTAGAATAGGTACTGGTTGTGGCATCGGGCAATAGCATAGTTTCCCGGTTGTTAATATTGTTGTTAAACTGATTGGTACCTTGAAAGCCTACAATGTATTCTGAGTTTTTGCCAGAGGGCAGGTAAATCTTACTTTCATAAGATAGAGTAGCCAGTTTCATTTGAATTTCGTATACCTGTGGATCGCCAAAGTGTATTAGTTCTGTATTTTGATAGGAGGCATTGGCATCCAACTTCATTTTACCCAGATACATTTTGTTTTGAGAGGACAAAAGATGTGTATTTAATTGTTGGTAAAACAAATCGTTCTTTCTTCCTCTTTTAGTAATCTCTTCAACCGCTTCATCCTCCACAAGGCCAAGGTTTTGTTGGTTGTAATCGTAGTACAGTTTAAATATTCCTTTGTTTGCTGTGTATCCGGCATGTGTTTTAATAGAATATTCCTTAAAGCGGGAGTTGGGTACAAAGTCTCCATCGCCTTGAAGATAATCAGCATGAGACTTTTGTCCTGCACGAATTCCGCCAGAAAACTTTTTTCCGGAAGTTTTTATGCCCAGATTATTATTCATACCCAATGAATTTGAAAATAATTGCATATTATAGTCACCGACAATACTGTTTTTGGGAGCAGGTTTTTCTTTTATAAAATTAATGACACCCCCAATGGCATCAGAACCATATAGTAATGAAGCAGGACCTTTTATGATTTCAATGTTTTCAATGCCGAATTCATCAATGCCCATGGGGTGGTGACTTGAATATTGATAGTTCTCGAATCGCACGCCATTGTTTAAAATCAGGATGTCGTTCATGGAAAGGCCACGGATTACCGGCTTTGAAACACCATTCCCCTTCGAAATCATATCCACACCCGGAACTTTAGTAAGGCTTTTAGCAAAGTTAGGTGTATGTAAGGTGTGGGATTTGTTGAGTTTGAGCACGTCAATTTTAACGGCGTTCTCATGTTGTGTGGAATTGTAACCACCTGTAACAACAATTTCCTCTGCTTCAATGGATGTTTCGTGCAAGGTAACATCCAGAGTATGGTCAGTGTTATTTAAAATTACGGTTTCAATGCGGCTGGAATATCCAAGGAATGAAAACTCTACTTTCATTTTTCCGTTAGGTAGATTAGGCAGGATATATTGTCCGTTTGGGTCACTAACGGTTCCGGTATTTAAATCGCTGATCACTACCGAAACACCTGGCATTGGCAAATGATCACTGTCAACAATAATTCCTTTTATGCTGTTCTGAGCACTGATAAATGTGCATGATAATATAATGGCACTAAATAGTATTAAATACTTCATTTTTATAATAGATGTATGCGATTAAAATTCTTAATTACTATGATTTTCAAAAACGACAATCATTTTGAGTAGTTATACCAATATCCCAAAGAGATTAGTGTTATAATCCCATTCTGTTAAATTTATACTGCGTTACAAAATATCGTCGTAACCAAGGCTATGACTCCATTTATTTCGTGATAATTGCTTTACCCGGATTGCTCAAGCAAGCTTGCCTCTGCTCTCGTTTATCGCAATTATTTTACGTCTTGTATGAACTTAATGTCTCTATAATTATTTAATACCAACCTCAGGTTATTAAAATTACATCAACTTCAGGAGTATGTGTTTTTGAGTATTTCAGAATGTTCCAGCAGTATATTTATAAAAGGTCTACCATTCACAGCTTTGATTTTTGAAAACGGAAGTTCAGGTATAAATAATAATGCCTGCCAGAAATTTATTTATTGCAATGGAGGAGCTCGTAATAAAAATGAGTATTTTGAATTTTCGAGGGATGGTTTTTTATATAAAAGACATTCGTATGCACATGAAATTTCTAATTTTAAAATTTCAGTTGAGATTTTAAAATCCGAGAATGTAGAGAATTCAAAGCTGCAGACAAAACACTTTTCAGGAGTTTGATGAATGTGTTTTTCGTGGGGATTTTTACAAATAAAATCTTCGTGATGATGCCCGATTTTCACCAGAGTTGGTGTCACCAGCAGTAACACCAAAAATAATGGAGTGAAGTTCTTTAATTTGAGCATCAATCAGTTGTTCTTTATTATTTAAAGTTTAATTCATTGTATTTTAGTCGCTTACCCAGTCCTTCTCCACCTCCCTGTTTTCGTCTCTTGGCTAAACCCTTTCCCAAAACTGATAAGTCTTTCTTTTGTTCATTGATACAATAACCTAATTTTCTTCCATCCTTAGGTCCATTATTCTCTGGTCCTTTGTTATTCATTCGGGGCATAAAACATCGAAATTAATAATTAAAACTTGCACTAAAACTCAAGTGGCAGATAAGAAAAGCTTCATTTCTGAGGCTTTCGAAGTTACTTCCGTAAATGATCATTCAGAGAGCAAGAGTAACAACCTGCCCCGATTATTTCGGGGAAAAAAAACGGAGTTTTCTTGCTGACACTAATTATAAAATAAGTATTTCTGTATAATACAACTTTATTTAACAGGCCGTACAGGCTAATCAAATCAAGCTGTATCGATGAGGCATAGCCATGATGAAACAAACCCCAACAAAGTATAAACTCAGTTGGGGAAGCAAACGTAGCTGAATTGTTAATGATAAATTAATATTTAACCCACATTAACCGTAAACTATCAGTGGTTACAAACGTGTCCTTCGCCATGATTTTCATGATGACTACAACCCATGCCTGAATCACCGATCTTTCCTTGTAAATAAGATTCTACTAAAAGATTTACATCTCCGGTACAACCTCTGATAACTTTAATATTATGATTGGTAAGAACATTTAATGCGCCACCGCCCATATTTCCGGCTAACATTACGTCTACTCCTTTTTCTTTCAGGATAGAGGCAATGTTGCTTTTGCATCCGCACCCTTGTGGCGAAGCCAACATTTCAGTGTGTGCAATTTTCTTGTCGGCATCAATAGTAAAAAGGCTATACGCCTCACAATGACCAAAGTGATCATCTACTTTTTTATCTCTTGTTGGAACTGCTATTCTCATCATTTAATTATTTTATAAAATCCTATAAGTTTGTATTCTAAAATATTAATCGAACTCAGGCTATATGACAAAAGCGAAGATTGGTTTTGCATTGCCATATCAGTTTAATCTGCTATTGTTTTATTTTATTAATGATATCGTATACGCTTACTTCATTTTCAGGAATAACCATTTGTATGTTTTTTTCTCTGAAAGCATTAACTACTTTAGAACCAAATCGACCGGCAACAACAATTGAAATTCCTAGATCAGTTAAAATACTAACAGATTGATGTCCTGCCTTCTCTTTATTTAGGCGATGATTATTTTCAATGAATACCAGATTATGGTTTTCAGTATCGTAAATACCATACCACTTACACCTTCCAAAATGCGGATCAACCATAGAGTTTGCACTGTTGTTGTTTGTTGCGATGGCTATTTTCATTGTTAAATGAGTGACTCTAATTGTTAATATTAACCGATTCTGCTTTGCAAAACGGACAAGTTTTAGATGCCTTCTCTATCAAGGTAAAAGTAATTTTGCAGGTATCACACCTATACCAAATTGCAAAATCTACATGGCCCCCTTCAAATCGAATTGACCTGCCTTCAATAAAAGCTTTCGCAATTTTTCTTCTGACACTTTCGTAGATGCGGGTAAACGTTGGCCGTGAAACGTTCATGGATTTTGCAGCTTCTACATGTGTTAATAGTTCATAGTCGCAAAGGTTCAAAGCTTCGTATTCTTCATAGTTAACGATGATATCCTCTATGTTTTTCCGTTGTGATCCAAATGGTTTAAAACCCTCGAAATGAGGCGCCATTTGTATCATTCTGTTTTTCTTAATCCTTGCCATGTGAATTATTTGCTGACAAATATAATGAACAAATGTTCATAAAACAAGATTTATAATGAGCAAATGTTCAAAATAATATCTAATTTTGTACACGATATTAAATAAATAATCATGGAAGAACAGATTAAATCAAGCGAAACAAGACAGTTTAAAGCCATATTTCCAAACACATTAAATGCCAATGAAACTTTATTTGGAGGACAGGCTTTGCAATGGATGGATGAAGTTGCCTATATAACGGCCACAAGATTTACTCGTCAGAAGATGTTTACCGTTAATACTGAAAATATTAGTTTTTTAAAGGCCGTGAGTCCTGATTCTATTGTTGAAGTTGTAGGTAGAATTGAGAAAATAGGTTCGGTTAAGATTAAGGTGAAAGTTGAAATATTTACCGAAGAAATGTACGGGTATAACCGATTTAAAGCCATTGAGGGAGTTTTTGTATTTGCAGCTCTGGATGAACAAAGGCGTCCTGTCAGAATTGATTACAGTATGTCGAATTCTGGTTTTTAGCCCTTTGTATGTCTGATTTGTATAAGGGATGGTGTTTCTAAAAATCACTTGAAGGCTAAAGATATTGCACTATTCTTAATTATTAGTTGTAGAGGTCCTTACGCTTTCAATATAAACCCTCAATGTGTGTCCATAAAGTCAGGTGTTTGGACTTTATAGACGAACACTCTTTAGAATGTTGAGGTGCTTAAAAAGAACGACAATATAAACACCTGAGGCTATCATAAATTTCCATTATCTGTAAAAGAAAAATACCCGCATGTTATCTCTCCATATTAATTTGCGTATATTCATAACCGGTTGTAACTTTCTGTTGTGTTTATGCACGAGGGACAATGAACAAAAAGGGGATAAAAAATATCATGTTACTACTGATGCTGTTAGTGCAGTTCAGTTTTATGTCTGCTCAATATTTTGGACAGAACAAACCTTCATATAAACAATTTAAATTTGAACTATACAATACGCCGCATTTTGAGTTGTATCATTATTTTAAGTCTGATAGTCTCGTAAAAAAACTGGCTCAACAAGCTGAAATATGGTATCGTTTTCATCAACAAATACTTCTGGATACATTTAACATACGTAATCCGCTGCTCATCTATTCTGATCATGCAGATTTTCAACAGACTAATGCCGTGGGAGGGGCAATAGGAGTGGGTACCGGAGGTGTAACTGAAGGTATCAAAAAAAGAATAGTAATGCCTGTTACTTTTTCGGCCTACCAAACAAACCATGTGCTTGGTCACGAATTGGTTCATGCTTTTCAATATGACCTTTTATATAAGGACAAAGATTTGGGATTGTTGTCCATTCAAAACCTACCCTTATGGATGGTAGAGGGGATGGCTGAGTATCTTTCCGTGGGAAATACAGATAGTCATACCGTATTATGGATGAGAGATGCTTTTATCAATAATAAATTTCCGTCACTTAAAAGAATGACTGTGGATCACAGATATTCACCATATCGTTACGGTCAGGCATTCTGGAGCTACATTGCCCATACTTATGGTGAGCAGTACATATATCAGCTGTATCTGGAAACTGCAGAATACGGTCCAGAGAAAGCCATCTCGAATATTTTTAAAATGTCAATGGATTCTCTTTCAAACAGATGGAAAGAAACACTGGAAGATCATCTGATGCGAAATGTAAATGATTCAACCTTTTCACTAATTGGAGATCGTATTGTATCCCGAAGAAATAGCGGACATTATAATTTAGCTCCTTCTGTGAGCCCTGATGGTCAAAGTCTGATATTTTTATCGGAACGCGACTTGTTTGGGTTGGATTTATTTTTGGCCGATGCAAAAACCGGAGAGGTAAAAAAGAAAGTGTATACATCAACATCCAGTGATCAAATTGATGCCATAAATTACCTTGAAACTGCCGGAACATGGTCTCCAGATAGCAAGTATTTTGCATATGTGGCCTATTTAAAAGGAGAAAGTGCAGTTATTATTTTTGATATCGATAAAGGAAAGATATGTCAGGAGATTAGTATTTTAGATGTTGATGCACTAAGTTATCCGGCATGGTCACCAAATGAGGATGCTATTGTTTTTACAGGCCTGAAAGAGGGGATATCTGATCTATATCTATATGAACTCAATACTCATAAACTTACTAACATTACAAATGATGGTTCGTGTAATTTACAGGCTTTTTGGACTCAGGATGCTAGTCATATTTTTTATGTAACGGACGCACCATCACCAACACAGGAAAGATTTACTACCAATTATTATAATATAGCTTCGATAGAGGTTAAGAGCTTGGTTAATAAAGTTTATAGCACCTTTGATGGTGCACAGAATGTAAATCCTGTCACTAATGCAGATGGTTCTGAGATATTCTTTTTATCGGATAGAGATGGCATGCGAAATTTATATCAGCTGGATGAAAAGGATGGAGCAGTATTTCAGTTAACACATTATCCCACAGGAATAACCGGGATGACTCCTTTGTCTCCGGCATTAACAATTGCCAAAAACTATTTATACTACAATATGCTTTGGGAAGGCGATTTTTCAATCATACGAGCTAATGTTAATCAAATCAGAAAAACCGCTGTTCCGGTTGAAGATAGAAGCCTTAATAGATATGCCTCGCGATTGATGCCTTACTCTATATATCCATCTTTGGTGGATGAAAATCTTGCTCAAAATCAGTTATACAATAGCTTTGAACCTGATAGTTTTTACAAGTATCCAATTAAATCTAAGTTTAAACTCGATTATATTGGCAATACATCTGCCGGAGTTATGACCAGCCGATTTGGAACAGGGCTTGCCGGTAGTGTGGAAGCAAGATTTAGTGATATTTTGGGTGAACACATGCTTTATTCTGGAATAAGCGTAAATGGTGAGATATATGACTTTGGAGGACAAGTGGCTTATGTAAATCAGAAACGTCCGGTGAAATTAGGACTTAGCTTATCTCATATACCTTACCGTACGGGATATTATCGATTTGAACATGATGCAGAAGGAGGAGAGGATTTAGTATATATTTTTCAACGAACTTTCATTGATAAGCTGACGCTTTTTGGATATTACCCGTTTAATAAAGCACATCGTTTAGAAGGCGGGCTTTCCGGAGCTTATTATAGTTATCGTACTGAAAAAGTAAATAATCCGAATTATTATTATTCAACTACTCAGCAGAGAAGAGAATTGGTTGAATCACCCACGCCGTTTGAGGTGGCTATTGCCGATGTGGCATATGTTATAGATAATTCAAAGTATGGTTTAGCCTCACCGGTTGAAGGAAAAAGAATTAGAGTCGGTTATGAACGATACTTTGCAGGAGTGAATATGAACACTTACCTGGTGGATTTTAGAAAGTATTTTAATGTAAAACCCTATACTTTTGCTTTTCGGTTTTATCATTATGGCAGATATGGAAAAGAAAGTGACAGCAACCGGTTATTGGATATATTTATTGGTTACCCATGGTATGTAAGAGGTTATGAAAGTGGAAAGTTCTATGGAGATGAGTCGGATGGTAAAATCTCTACCAGTCAGCTATTAGGTTCCAAAATTATGGTGACCAACCTTGAGTGGCGTATGCCTTTTACAGGACCCAAAGATTATGCCTTCCTCAGATCCGGGTTTTTATTCTCTGAATTGGCATTGTTTTTTGATGCTGGAATTGCCTGGACTGAATCATCCACTCCTAAATTAAGCCTTAGTACAGATTCTGTAGATCAGAGAATTCCAATTATGAGTACTGGTGCGGCACTTCGTATCAACCTGCTTGGTGCAATTATTATAGAACCATACTATGCATTTCCAATCCATCAGAAAAAATTCCATAGTGGTAATTTTGGAATTAATATACTTTCCGGATGGTAAAAGGTGAGGGTAATTTGAAAAAAACATCAATAATTTGAATCGAACTCAGGTTCATACATTTTGCCTTTAATTCTGAAGAAATCCTAGATGTTAAACGGATCGACATTTTTTATTGAATGGTCTTAAAATTCAATTTGATAGGCTTTTATCGCTAATATAGATCATATAAATTCTTTACAATCATAAAAAAAAATTACCTTTGTCCAGATTTTTAATGAAAAAGGATCATAGGGGTAAAAAGCCAATTTTACGAAGGATAAGTAAACCCAAAATTTATTAATTCAATGAGCAACGAAACAGTGAACAGAGCTGCTGATAATATCAGGTTATTGTCAGCGGCCATGGTAGAAAAAGCAAAGTCAGGTCATCCGGGAGGAGCAATGGGAGGA
>JBNKGY010000037.1:0-24765 GCA_050290065.1 Marinilabiliaceae bacterium | reverse complement strand
TCTGGACGCCTTTATTGGTTATTTTAACGAGGAACCTATAACTCAGGTTGATTGGGAACTTATATTCGATATGAGAATCAATAAATACCTATCTACGAGAATAAATACGCAGTTAAGATACTTTACAAACGAGTCTGAAAAGATTCAGCTAAAGGAATACTTCGCAATTAACTTCAACTACAAATTTTAGACGTTTGTCAAATTTTTCGATAGATTTATAAATTTTAACACTTTTTAACTGTAATTATTTTGGCATGAAAATTATACCATCTATATTTGTAATGTAATCAAGAAACGACAAGTCCACAGGACTTAATTAAAATATTTAAAGTCTTAAATTTTCTCATAGTTTAGGGTTAGGTTTGGTTAAAGATTGAAAGCCGTTGTCAAGAATGTTTGACAGCGGCTTTCTAATTATACACATTTCTAAATCAGATAATTAAATTATATATAAATTATAACATCTTTCCTTTTTCAATCCTCACCCTTGTATCCACTGCACAAATTAAGCCATTACCTGCTATTAATGGATTAATATCGATTTCCTTTATTTCTGGAGAAATCTGTAACATTGCAGAGAAATGAACAATAACTTCAGCAAACAATTGAATATTCACTCCCTCCTTACCTCTAATACCCTCTAAAATCTTAAAACCCTTTAAATCCTTAATCATTTTTATAGCTTCAGAATAGGATACCGGAACCAGATTGGAAGAGACATCTTTCAATACTTCAACAAAAATACCTCCTAAACCACATAAAACAACATGACCGAAATTATCTTCATTTTTTGCACCTATAAAAAGCTCAATTCCCGATAACATAGGCTGAAGCATAACACCCTCCGCTCCTTTTATGGTCACTAAACGATCAAATTCCTGGATCATTTGGTCATGGCTACTCACATTCAAAGCTACCCCTCCAACATCTGATTTATGATTTATGCCAACAACTTTCATGACCAATGGAAAACCAATACTTTTTCCTTCTGCAAGCAATTCATTTCTATTTTTAACAACCGTTTCCTGCACAACAGGAATTCCAGCATGCAATAATATATGGTTAACTTCTTTTGGTAAAAGGTATCCATTTTCAGCATTATCAATAATCTTTCTGATTTCTGATGAATCGATATCATAAGATTCATTTGCCTGTACCTTTTCAATTTTGCTTCTCTTAATATTCACCATTGCCTCGCCGAACATAACCTCATCAGGGAAACATACATTATCCCACGAAATAAAATCATGAATATCCTGATTAGCATTTACTATTGAAGGCATTATTGCATAGACAGGTTTACGGCACATTCTTATCTTCTGATGAATCACTTCATAAACATCTCTTACAGGAAACAAACCCGAACTCCCAAAAATGACGATAACGCCGTCAACCTCATCAAAATCATTTTCACATGCATCAATAATATCTGATAATTGCAGAGCATTTCCGGTTGCTAAAAAATCAATCGGATTGGAAACACTTGATCCTTTATACAATTTACTTTTCAATTCTTCTGCCTTATCTCCAGCTATCTTAGGTACTTTAAATCCGCCTTTCGACAAAATATCCGTTAACATCACCGCCGGTCCTCCAGCATGAGTTACAATAGCTAGCCGGTCACCACTCATCTCCTTCGACATAAAAACGGCAGCAATAAAGGCCAGTTCCATCCTGCCATAGCATCTCACAATACCGGCTTTTTTAAACAAGGCGTCAACGGCAATATCAGAATTTGCCATCGCCCCTGTATGACTCGATGCAGCCCGAATTCCATCTTCCGAAGAACCTGATTTAATCGCCGCAATTTTGCACCCTTTTCTAATCAATGATTTAGAATGTTTTAAAAGCTTTTGTGCATCACTAATACTTTCGATATACAGTAGCTTTATTCTTGAACTTGAAACAGGATCAAAAGACACATCCAAATACTCAAGCACATCTTCTATACCAATTTGAGCACAATTACCTACTGAATATATACTGTTATATTTTAATCCCAATGCACTTCCTGCTTCAATAATAAAAAGAGCTGTGGCTCCTGATCCAGAAATAAAGTCTGCCCCTGAAGAATGCAATATAGGAATGGGAATAGTAAAAGCGCTACTATGACATTTTGTGATCATACCAATACAATTGGGACCTATCAAACAACCACCCACGTTATTAATTGTATGTACGATTTCCTTTTCCAGTTGAGCCCCCTCTTCTCCTTCTTCACTAAATCCGGCAGATATGATAACAAATGCTTTCGTATTTTTTGAATATGCCAATGTATTTACAGCATCCGGACAACACCTTGCGGCAATTGCAATAACGGCCAAATCTACAACTTCCGGCAAATCTTCTACAGAGTTAAATGTTTTTTGTCCTTGAATATTTTTCGAATGCAAGTTAGTAACATATAAATCTCCCTTAAAGGTTTGTAATATATTGTATACTATTTTCCCACCAGGCTTTTGCAGGTCATCTGAACCACCAACAACAACAATACTTTTAGGATCTAATAATTGAGAATTTATCATGACAGAAAACCTTATTAATAAAAACGTAGAGAAATCTTCAACCTATAAAATATACTCCTACCCAATATACGATCAAAACTGGCTAAATTTCCAGTGATTTACCATGAAATATATCACCATCCAGTTGTAAAAAACCGGGTTATGATTATACATTTTAAAAACAGTGATTATATGTGTTTTATATTGGTTTTGATCAAAAGTAATTTAGTATTTTTACACTCTAATTAAAATTTACAAAAGTGCAACAGAATATCCAGTCAATTTTAAATAAAAGCCAGTTAACCCCAAAAGATGTTACAACTCTTTTAAAACTAACAGGTGAAAACCAGAAATTACTATTCAAAAAAGCAGAAACGGTACAATTACAATTCATTGGAAAAAAGGTTTTTTATAGAGGTTTGGTAGAATTCTCAAACATATGTACCAAAAACTGCTTTTACTGTGGCATTAGAAAAGACAATGAACAAGTTGAACGATATTATATAGAAGACGAGCATGTAATTGAAGCTGCCAGATTTGCCTGGAAAAATAAATATGCATCCATAGTTCTGCAAGGAGGAGAAAGAAGCGATGATCATTTTGTGAATCGAATTGATAACCTTTTAAAAAATATAAAAAAGGAAACCAATGGTGAATTAGGCGTGACCTTGTCACTTGGTGAACAATCGGAGGAAACCTATTTAAAATGGTTTAATAGCGGGGCCCACAGATATTTACTACGAATAGAAAGCTCTTCTTCACATCTGTACAATCAGATTCACCCAAATGATGAACTTCACGATTTCAACACCAGACTACAATGCCTTAAAACCCTCAGAAAAGTAGGATATCAGACCGGAACCGGAGTGATGATAGGATTCCCGGAACAGACTTATGAAGATTTGGCTAAAGATTTAATCTTCATGCGTGATTTTGATATAGATATGTGTGGTATGGGACCATATATAGAACATCAGCATACCCCCTTATATGCAAAAAGAGATTTACTATGGCCTATTAAAGTCAGGTTTAGCACCACTTTAAACGCGATAGCCATACTTCGCATCATGATGAAAGATATTAATATTGCTGCTGCCACGGCCCTTCAAGCCATTGACCCAATGGGACGGGAAAAAGCTTTAAAAATTGGCGCTAATGTAATTATGCCCAATATTACTCCAACATTAAATCGCAAAAATTACCAATTATACGAAAACAAACCTTGTACTGATGAAGGTGCAGAGGATTGCGGAAACTGCATGAGCATGCGAATTGAATTGGCTGACAGAGAAGTTGGTTTGGGAGAATGGGGTGATTCTAAACACTTTTTTAACAGAACAAAATAAGCTTCATTCACTGAATCAATAACATACTGATTCGATAAATAAATGAACGAACCTATTAATAGCGACTCATTTTAACATGAGCATCGCTTATATACAATCATTAGGTAAGTAAAAAAACACCCTAAATAATTTATCAATCATATTCTATTGAGAAAATAGGTTTCTCAAGCTAAAAATATAGGATGTTTTTTGCTCAATAATAAAAACCAAATCCAATTAGCTTTGTTAGTATTTCATTACAAAAAATGATAAAACTCACAAATTGCAATTTTAAACCCATCGAAGAATAAACAATACTTTATACATGAAAACACCTAAAAATCATATACTCGTTATATTCGGAGCATCAGGAGATTTAACCTATAGAAAATTAGTTCCTGCTGTATTTGATTTATACAACAAACATTCGTTACCCAACAATTTCGCTATTTTAGGGGTTGGAAGAACCAAACTTGAAAATGAGGAATTTAGACAAAAAATGCACGAGGGAATTGAACAGTTTTCGTCCACAACAAATGGTAATTCAAGCGATGAAAACATCAAAGATTTCACCAACAAACTTTATTACACTTCTCTAAATACCAAAGAAGAAGCTGACTATAAAAACTTTAAAACACATTTATTAAATTTAGATAAAGATCTGGGTACAGCAGAAAACTTTATATTTTACCTGGCTACTCCGCCAAGTATGTATACAATCATACCTCATAATCTGGCTAAACACGGACTTCATTCTGAGAAAAAGGGTTTTAAACGTTTAATTGTTGAAAAACCATTTGGCTATGATCTTGAGAGTGCCAAAAAGCTAAATAGTAGCCTGCTTAAAGATTTTACAGAAGATCAGATCTACCGTATCGATCATTACCTAGGCAAAGAAACAGTTCAAAATCTGTTGGTAACCCGGTTTTCGAATGGAATTTTTGAACCACTCTGGAACAGGAACTATGTAAGTCATGTTGAAATTACTTCTGCTGAAAATATTGGTGTTGGCAACAGAGGCGGTTATTATGAAGGATCCGGTGCCTTAAGGGATATGCTTCAAAACCACTTGTTATTATTGGCAAGTTTGGTAGCTATGGAGCCCCCTGCCCTCATTGATTCGAACAGTATCAGGAATGAGATTGTTAAAGTATTACAATCTTTAAGACCTATCCAGGAAGAAGATGTTGATAAATTTGTGATTAGAGGTCAGTATGTAGAATCTACCATAAAAGGTAAAAAAGTAAATGGCTACAGAAATGAAAACGGTGTAGATCCGGAATCAAGAACAGAAACCTACGTTGCCATGAAGTTTTTTATTGACAATATGAGATGGGCAGGCGTCCCTTTCCATATTCGATCAGGTAAAATGTTACCTACAAGAGTAACAGAAGTAGTGATTCACTTTAAGCAAACACCTCATCACTTATTTGCCACCAATTCAAGCATTATGCAACAACAAAATCAGCTGGTTATAAGAATTCAACCCGATGAAGGATTACTTCTTAAGTTTGGTATGAAAGTTCCGGGTACCGGTTTTAATGTGCAAAATGTAAATATGGATTTTCACTATTCTGATTTGTCAGATTCTTATTTACCCAGTGCCTACGAACGATTACTTCACGACTCCATGTTAGGGGATTCAACACTGTACTCCAGGGGAGACGCTGTGGAAGCAGCCTGGAAGTTTGTACAGCCCATACAGAAAGCCTGGAAAAACAATCCAAATACGCCTGTTCATGGTTACCCGGCTGGTACCTGGGGCCCAGAAGTTGCTGATGACTTAATTGACGATCCACATTTAACCTGGCGTTACCCATGTAAAAACCTGGCTAATGATGGAAATTACTGTGAGCTTTAATCTAAAAGCTAATTAATTAGAAAGAGAAAAAATAAATTAAAACATACTGATGAATAAAACCGATAACCTACAAGTATTTGATTCAAAAAATGAATTAGCCATATATTTTGGTCAGATGCTATATGAACGTTCATTAACTAAAGATAAAATCACAATAGCTTTATCGGGAGGTAGCACTCCTAAAGCTATTTTTGATGAATTAGCCTTAAAGTTTAAAGATAAAATTGACTGGAAAAAGATTCATTTGTTTTGGGGAGATGAAAGATGCGTTCCTCCAACCGATGATGAGAGTAATTACAAAATGACCTATGATCATTTACTAAGCAAAGTTTCTATACCTGAAGAAAACATACACCGCGTTCCCGGAGAAAAAAGCGTTGATGAAGCTACTGCATTTTATATTGAACATTTAAACAACAACCTCCCGGTTATCAATGGAATACCACAATTTGATATTGTTTTATTAGGAATGGGGACTGACGGTCATACTGCCTCTATATTTCCTTATCAGATTGACTTATGGGATAATGAAAATATTTGTGTTCCTGCTCAGCATCCGGATAGTGGACAGAACAGAGTTTCTTTAAGTGGAAAAATAATTAATCATGCCCGTGAAGTATTTTTTCTTGTTACTGGAAATGATAAGGCAGAAAAAATTGATGAAATACAAAATCAAAAAGGTGATTTCAGAAACTACCCTGCATCCTTAGTGAAAGATGCCATTTGGTTATTAGATAAGGAGGCTGCCCGATTAGTTGGCTGATTATAATGGCATAGACCATTCTCCATACAATGAAAGTAGATATTTTTGTATGTATATAAGTAATCTGAGTTAGATTAAAATATTAGAATTCAGATAGGTTTTATTGCTTGCATTAAAAATGAATACATATATATAATTTAAACATGATCATTTAAATCGTCATGCCGTGCATAAATCTATTAAACTCAGTTCGATTAAAAATTAAAGAGCTCAAATTTTATTAAATGATTGATATACAATATAAAATTTTGAAGCGTGCGAGCTATGGTGAAAAAATTAGAAAAGTAGATCGGTCATTTAATGAAAAAATGGTAATTCCCACTTATAAACAACTGTTTTCTTCGTCATATTTGCTTACCATAGCACGCTATCTATGGCTTCGCAAATATCCCTTGAAACCAATTATTTATAAGTGGTCTGAGTCATTAATTTTATGTCGAACTGATGTCATTAGTAAATTCTTAATTTTTTTTAGTGTAACTATCTTTTTAATATAGAAGTTCAATCTCAAAAATCGAAAGTTCCATTCAATGTAAAAAGATCCTTGTTTTAAATGGATATTCCTGAAACACTGGGCCTAAGCTTTGCTCCAAAAGCAGAAACTGCAACTATTTTCAGACCAGAGATAAATGACAATAAGTATAATCATGATGTCGTTTTATACCAAATTAACTATGATATGAGCGTTGTGATTATTATCTTTAACACAAGTCATATACATCCAGGATAAAGGCAAGGGAAACAGAGAGTAAGCTTCGTTATGTTTATCATAAAACAAAAGACTCTCAAATGAAACAAAGAGTAAAAGCCCTCATGCTCTTTAAAGAAGGAAACTTTCAAAAACAAGAAGACTTGGTATTTCATTTATGCATTGGCTATTCGACTAATACCATTTTGATTAATATAATGGTTAATGCCTATTGGAAATATACCATAACCTGTTTAATTAGGGCTTGAGGGTGTTCTTTTCTTTTAGCGTAGGGACTTGATTTTTAGTTTTTTCATGTCAGCGGCGGCTTTTTTTGTTTACTTTTTTGAGCTGAAGCAATAATTGCGATAAGTTAGGCCAGAACAATAGAATCCTACTTCTCCCATAGGACTTCAATTCCTCCCGACGTACAACCTCCCAAAGTGTAGCCGTGAACAGCTCTCTCCATCCCTGGTTCGGTCTATTGCTCTGACCTTCGCTTTTTGATTTACAGCTTTAATAATTTACGATACAATAACAAAACGAATTCCTATTTGCCTTGTATATCATCTTTTTATGTCAACATAAGTTCAAAAAGTTTAATCGAACTTAGGCTATAATAAACTTAAGGGCGATTTCCCTGAGTGATAATATCAATCGGGAGTTTTTTAATAAAATAAAATCTGGTATACCTTATCATCCCCATATTGATATTTATCGATCTTCATTTATTCAAAATACATGTAATATCTATTCTCCCCTCTTTTTCATATCAATTGCCGGTTTATATCCTGGATTTAGCCGGAGTGTTCTATCGATATAACTGTTCATCTTAGCTGAATCTCCTAATCCTTGGTAAACGAGGGCAAGATTATACTGTGTTTTCCAGGAATCAGGATAATATTTATCCGATTGTTTTAACAAATTCTCAGCCTCTGCAAATTTTTCGGTTTTTAAATAGATAACTCCTAAATTAGAAAGAGCCCCTTTGTTTTCAGGATTTATATCAAATAGTTTTTTGTAGTAATTTACTGCGTCTTCTATTTGACCAATATCCGAATACAATTTAGCCAGACCAAAATAGGCGCCTTCGTATTTATTATCCTGTTCAATAGCTTTTTTATAGGCTTCGGCAGATTCGTTAAACTGACGCTGTTTTTTATAGGCAATGGCCATATTACGATATGCTATTTTATAATTTGGCTTAGCCTTAATAGCATTCTGATAACTTTCAATCGCATTTGCATAATCACTTTTACTGCTATAAACAATACCCATATTGTAAAATGCCCGATAATGTTTTGGATCTAACTTTGTTAGTTTTGCAAATAGTTGAATCGCCCTATCATTTTCTTTTTTGTCCAAATACAGTAAACCGAGATTGTACATAGCATTTTCATTCCCTGCTTCAATTTCAATTAAACGAAGATACATTTCTTCGGCTTGCGAATATTGCTCTATTTTACTATAAGCAACTGCAAGGTTGTACATAACATCGGTATTCTGAGGTTCAAGTTCCAATGCCTGTTGATAATATCCAATAGCTTTATTCAGGTCGTTATTTTCAGCTAATACAACACCTAACTGGTTTAGTGCTGCGGTATTGTCTGGTTGCAACTCAAGTAACCGGGTAAGGGCTTTAATAGCGTCATCGGGCCGTTTTATATCTTTATAAGCTTTGGAAATGTTGAACAATACTTCTGGATAAGAAGCTTTATAAGTTAATGCTTTTTCCATTTGAAAAATTGCATCATCAAACTTTTCTATCCTATAATAAACAACCCCAAGGTTAAACAAAGCTTCGGGGTAATCAGGTTTATTTTTAACTGCCTTATGGTAATTTTGAATTGCTTTTTCGTTGTCCCCTTGATCGGAAAATATTTTGGCAAGGTTAAAATAGGCTTCTGCATATTTTGGATCTGTTTCTATCGCTTTTAAATAACATTTTATAGCCGTTTTAATACTATCCTGCCTGCTTTTTACCACACCAAGATTAAGCCATCCTGAGGCATTATCGGGCGTTTGTTGTAATAAATCACTTAGAGCGTTAACAGCCTCAGTATGCTTGTTTTGCCTTAGATAGCAAAGACCAAGGTTATATTTAGCTTCGGCATGGTTTTTATTAATGCTCAGCACTTTTTCAAAACTTTTTATGGCCCTGTCGTATTTTTTTAATTTAAAATAAACAAGACCCAGATTATATTGAATTGCATCGTCATCGGGCGCCAACTTTACAGCTCTTGTTAAATCTGCATATGCACTATCCAAATTGTTTTCTCGTAAAAAATAAGTCCCCCGATTAAAAAGTAACTTGTTTGAATTGGGAATTTGAAGCAAGCCATCCTGATATACCTGAAGCGCTTTTGTCGCTTTGTTAAGGTTTAGATATTCAAGAGCTTGATTAATATAAGCTTCCTCGTACATTGGACTTTCTTTTATTAAACCGGAATAAATTTGCTGAGCCTTTGTACTTCGCCGTGTTTTGCTATATATACGGGCCAGGTTAAATTTTGCTTTAATATTAGAAGGATCTAAGCGAAGTATGGTTTGCAGGGCATCTTCGGCCTTGTCAAAATTATCGTTTTCATAGTACAAATAAGCCAAATTGTACCATGATTCAATGTGAGAAGGATTTAGTTCAATAGCTTTTTTGTACGATTCTGATGCTTTCTCATACTCGTGTGTTTTATGGTAAATAACTCCCAGGTTATAATGAATTTTAAAGGAACCTGCCGATTTATCAAGCCTGGCAGCTTTCAATAATTGCGATTTGGCTTCTTTAACCTTGTCCTCTCTTAACAAAATTGTTCCAAGGTTATAGTAGGCATCAGAATAATTAGGTTGCAACTGAATCGCTTTTTTGTAATAAGTTTTTGCCTCTACAACTTTACCATTTAAAGAACTGATATATCCAAGGTAGAAATAAGCTCTTGGATTATTTGCATTAAGCTCAATAATCTGGTTAAATTCATCTAATGCCATTTCTTTATTTCCATTTCTGTAATATGCAATACCAAGTGCAAGGTGAATATCAGTATTTGTATTATCCTGCTCCAGTGCCTGTTGATATAAATCTATGGCCTTTTCAAAATCATTTTCATTTTCGGCTTGCTTTGCTGATAAAACAAGCGGATTAGATGATATGATACCTCCATCAAATTCCCAATCTGTGGTTTCATCTAAAAACTGGTTTTCTCCGGAAATCCCTTGGTTGTTCTCATTGTTGGAATTAATAACCACATTAATGTCTTTATCGGCAACGAACCAATCTTCAAAAACGCCTATTTTACTGAAATAATTTGTGGAAATTAATACCACTAGTATTAGAAAAGGCAATATATATTGTTTAATTACCTGTAGTTTACTCATTTTTCTATATTTAAATTTTGTAAGAGACTTAAAATCAGCCAAAAACTTCAATTTCACCCTGAGTAATTCGCTGATAATTCAGATATTATCTGCAATTTTTATCAGGTCACTGATCAAACCTTTCCCGTTAATATTCTGTATTTCCAGTCCGGGCCGTACATTTAATTCTAAAATTTGTGCACCGTATCTTTCATCAAGTATAAAGTCTATTCCCATATAAGGCAAGGGTACTATCTCCTGTATCTTTCTTGAAATAGAAATCATATCATCCCAATATGGCATGGTTATGCCGGTAAATTTTTGTCCGTTATCAGGATGGACCTCTTCATTTGAAAAATTGGGATTGACAAAGGTAACTCCGCTCTCAATATCTATGGCTACACCAATACCACCGGAATGCAGGTTTGCTTTTCCATCTGACTTTTTTGTAGGTATACGCATCATTGCCATCACCGGGTGTTGTTTAAAGACAATCACACGTATGTCAGGAATGCCTTTGTATGTAATATCTTTAAGTACAGGATGTAATTGTATTTTTTCTTCAATGATTATAGAATCATTGGTATTGTCTAAAGAGTAGACACCACTTAAAATGGCAGTGGCATGTTGATACATATCTTGCTTATCAAGCAATTTACCCGATGCTGTAATCCATTTACCATTAACAAAATCATCAATAATAACAATTCCTCCTCCTCCCCTGCCATTTGCTGGTTTAATAGCAAAATTGGACAATCCGCTTAATTCATCTGAATAACTCCGGAGTTCGAAGAAATGTTTATAAACTCTTATCAGTTTGGGTGTTGGGAAATTATGTTTTTCCAACAAAGTTTTTGATATAACCTTATCGTCGGCCAATTTATAATATTTACGCTGATTATATTCATAAATAAAATCAACATTCCGACGGTTCATCCCTAAAACCTGGGGGCTTTTATGCTGTCTTTTCCACATTGAATATCAGTTTTCTGAACCTTGTAAGTTCGGTTACACGTATTCCAACCCAATTACCAAAATATAAGCCTGCGGCTATTACTAAAAGCATTGTTTCGGGAAATGCCATCACAAATGTTTGAAGTACTTCGGAATTTATGACGATGTAGCAAAAAATTACAGTTATAATAGTATTGGTGTAAATCTTAAAAGCTTCTTTAGAGCCACTTTCCTGAGTTATCAAAGCAAAACGTTCAATGGTTATGGCCATTAAAGCCAAAGGAAACAATGTTGCTTTTGCAAGGTACATATTATCAATAAGCACTCCTGTTGCTGAAATGACCAGGATGGCAAGTACTACAAAAACCAACAATATGGTTAATTTTGGTGTATGGGTAATCTTTAGTTTATCAATCACCCAACGTAACAAACTACCTACAACAATTATGGATGAAAAGGCAATTACACCCCAAAATAGATTGGTTTGCCTGAACGATGAAGCAATTAGTGCCGGCAAAAAGGTTCCGAATGTTTGTATTCCAATAACATTTCTGAATATGATGGTTACAATAGCTCCTAATGGTATTAAAAGAATAACCCGCAAAAGGCTCATGGATAGTCCTGCTTTATTAAAAAGAGACCAGGCATTCATTATATTGAGCGGGTGTGCTGCAAGCCCTTCTATATCGGCACTACGAGTAAAATTTTTACGCTCAATATTAAAAATATATTTAAAATTAACATTAGATGTTCGCTTAAAAAATGGTTCATCGCCATAATATGCTATTAGGTAATACTTTGGCGTAACTGCAAAATGTTTATTTGTGGGATCCATGGCAACCCACTGGTCGCCTACCAAAACCTCAAGCCATTGGTGAGTAACAGTTTTTGTACCTTGCTTTAGAATTATTCCGCCCACCAAACGAGAAGGTATTCCAAGGGTGCGTAACATAGCTACAAATAAACGGCTTTTCCCGTTACAACTTGCCTCCTGCAAGCGCAAGGTAGTAATGGCATCGGTTTTTCCTGAAAACCCTGTGGTAGCAATATCATTACTTATATAATTGTAGATGGCAGTAATGGCTTCTATCATATCGCTGTTTCTGTCAATACCCAATGTAGATAGTTGCTGTATTATATCATTGTGTCCGGTTTGAACAAGCTCTGTTTCCTCAAGATATCTTTGTAAACCCGGACTTACCGAAACCGGGATATGCATTTTTTCGGGCAAAATAAAATTTACCTGTTTGCTAATCACATCAAACGTATAAGTAATTTTTTGATGATTGCTTATTGAACTATTATACCAACGGCCAATACGGTTTAAACCGGCATTAATTTGCCCGTAATTAAAATCGCCGGAAGTAATTTGTTCATCAAAAATATCCTGATGTTGTATATTAGGCGGTAACATAGCTCTGATATTGATTTCCGAACCATGGCCATCTGCCTCCATTTCCAATAAAACCCGGTAACCTGTTTCGGGTAAAATGGTTGAAGGTGTATAATTGAGCACAATTATTTTTACCACTACCAACGTTGTGAAAATTACCAGTAAAACAAGTATAGATATATTCTTAACATTCATTGTAGTCTCTGATTTAAAATTTATTAATCACACTCATCACAATATTTAAAAGTTCCTCTAGTTCCAATTCAATGCGCTGTTTTTCCAGAGGTTGTTTCGGATAGCACAACTCAATGGTAACCGAAGGGTGCGAATGTTTGCATGCTTCCTGAACAAAGGAAGTATGCTCACTGGTTAAAAAACCACTCATACACCAATCGGAAGCTAAGCCTGTTACATTTACCATATCTGAAGAACTGTGCCAAGGAATTTCCGGCGATGACATATTTCCTCCTTCTATAATAATATCACATAGTCGCTCAACTTCTTTTTTGTATTGTTCCTGCAATGCTTTTATTCCTGTTTTTTCATACTCAACCGGAATTCGTACAAGATTTTCGTAGTTTATTTCATTGGCCGAATGGAGAAATATACTTACAGTATAATCTTCCTCATTAACAAGCCTAACAATAGCGGATGTTTCAACCTCCTTTACAGGATTAATATTACCAAACGGAAAGTTTCTATTTACGTCAATGCCATTATCATTGTCACGTTGGTTTTCCAGGTATCCTTCGGGATTATGCACAGGTACAAAATCTATAGCTATTTTATTATTAACTAGCATTGTTAACATTTGAGATTCCAGCAAATTCTCTATGACATAATTTAAAGCTGCAACCGGAGCCGCTTCATCACCATGCGTTCCGGCAACAATTAAGATTTTTTTCTCAGGATTGGCCTGCAAAAAACCAATACGAATAAGAGGTATGGTTAAATTGTTTTTATTCGTCTTACCAATATCAAATAATGCCGTTTCCTTAGGATTTGCAATGTGCTGCTCATTCAGAAAATTATAAATATCGCCCAATAGAGGGTAAATATTATTTTTTGAACTAGCCTGTTTATGAGCAAATTGTTCGATGAGGACCTTATTAGTTTTTTGATTTGAACACCCCCCAATAAAAAGAAGGGTGTTCATAATCAAACCTAATATTATTATATATATACCTGCTTTCATTTTGAATTTTATTGAAGTAGGAAATTCCCACTTTGTTTAAGCTGCAATTTCAATGTTATTAGATCGTTAGATTTGAGACAAAAGACAAAAGACAAAAGACGAAAGACGAAAGACCAATATGTATAATCTTAAATATCAACACCTTATGCAAATTACAAAAAAAATTCACTTTGTATCTAATAATCAATTTATTACAAAAATTTAACGAACTATTGAATGTCGTTTAGTTAAGAAATTCATTTCATGAATTTCTTGATAATGGGACTTTGTCCCAAACCCTACTTCCTTTTTTAATTTAATAAACCTTAACTAATGACATTGCCCGCAATATGCATTAGAATTCCTATTTGCACTTTGAAATTGCTTCAAAACAAGGCACTACATTACTTCACCTCAACTCATCAGAACTACGCCACACCTCATCTCAATAAAGCCTTGATTTACAGAGCCTTTAATACTCGCACGAAATCCTATTGCATAAAGCGGGTTTAATACCGAATAAAATTTAAAATGCTACTTCTAGTTCACTCTGTTCCTAAAGTAGCTTGAATTTAGCTCGGCATTATACCGGTGTATTTATTGTTTTGATTGGTATAATATGCTATGGCAATGCATTATAATAGCCTAATGCCTTATCGTATTTCGAACAATTCGGATAGCTGTTTATCACTACACCATAAGCTGTTTTTGCACTCGTCAAGTCACCAGCTTTGTGATAGCTCCTACCAATATAATACTGGGCACCACCAGCTGATATGTTACCAGATTCTTTGGTAACCACTTGTTGCCAATTTGTTATAGCATTAGTATAATCAGCCTGATTATAGTAACAAAAAGCCAACCAGTAATAAGCACCAGATACCTTTGAACTATTTGGGTATGTGGAAATAATTTTGGCAAATTCGGTTGCAGAATTTGCATAATCACTCATATTATAATAACACCACCCAATTTTGTATTGTGCTTTATCTAAATAATCCGAATTGGGATAAGTAGTAATTATATTTTCATATTCAAGTCTTGCATCATTATTGGTATATGATTCAAGGTCGTACTTACAATTGGCTATATAGTAGGCTGCTGCCACTGCGTTGTTGTCGGTTGGGTATGCAGCTATAAAGGCATTGTACTCTGTGATGGCCTGCGCAAGTTGATTATCGCTGTAATAAGAGGCAGCTTTATAATACATTGCTTTTGATTTTTTTAAACTATTGGGGTAAGCAGTAATAAATGCTGTAAATTCAGTAATGGCTTTTGAAAAGTTTTCGGCCTTGTAATAATTGTAAGCAACCTGATATTTGGCATCTTCGGAATTTGATGTATTAGGATAATTTGTTATAACCTTATTATACTCTTCAATTGCCTTTGTATAATTATTTTCATCAGCATATATTGAAGCAATATTGCACTGTGCATCCGAGGCTCGAACTGAAGAGGCATAGTTCAGAAGAATATTACTGTACGTTGTTAATGCTGAAGAATTATCGTTTAGCTTTTCAAAGGCCCGAGCCTTTGAATATAAAGCATCTGGAGCTTTATAATGAGCTGGAAATTTGGTTGCAACAGAATCGAACATTGCAATGGCCGAATTAAATTTCTCGTGCGTTATATCTATTTTACCCCGCCAATAATAGGTTAAGGCAATATAATCGTGTGTAGGGTAATTTGTAAGAAAGGCTTCAAACCTGGTGTTTGCCTCCGTAAATGAGTCCAGGGTATAATATTCAAAAGCAATTTTATATTCCGATTCTATAGCCAAGGCAGTACCCGGAAAATTATCAATGATCGACTGATAGCTGGCAATGGCTGCCAGATCTTGCCCAATTGTGCTTTGCCTGTTCGCAGAAATAAACAAATCCTCGGCAGTTATACCGGTTGCAATTGCGGTAAGCGTAACTTTAGGTACGGCGACGACCTCTCCTGGTGTGCTAAGTGTTACACCGGTTTGCTGGGCAATAGTATAACCATCTTTTTGAGCATTTAAAGTGTATGTGCCAAAGGGTACGCCACTAATGGTATAATTTCCACCGGCATTACTTACCCCAACAAATGAGGTTCCTTCAATATAAATATATACCCCTGAATGGGTAATTTGTCCGGTTAATTCAACCGTTCCCTGAAGTTCTCCTTTAGGGGTAATGCTAGTAACTAAACTTTGGGCATTTACGCTCAAACTTATTATTGCCAATATGGCTATATTTAGTATTTGTATTCTTAATGTTTTCATTTTTTTAGAATTACTTCATTTTAATTATTTTCTCTGTCCGGATAAATTTGTCACCTCGTATTCTGTAGAAATATATAGCTCCAGGTTCAGAAATAGTTCCATTCCATACAACGGTATGTTCTCCATAATCGAAAAGATTATTTTCTACCACTTCCAGCACCCTTCCTTGTAGGTCTAAAATTTCGACTACTATATTTTGGGGTTCGTTTATTGAAAATTGAATATTCAGCTTATTAACAAACGGATTAGGATAACTGCAAACTGATATTTTATACCCATCATTTAGTTCTTTAACACTTAATACGTCAACAACAACAAACTCATTTATCACTTTCTGCACATAATTTGGATGATCAATAATAATTGTATAATTTCCTTCAGGCACTCCCTCAAATATAAAATCACCGTTTACATCAGTGCTTGTAATAAAATTTGCATTATACAAACAAATATTTGCTCCTACTATAGGTGTATTGGTATTGCTATCTGTTATGTTTCCTGTAACCTTAATTCCCCAGGCATAGATTTGAATGCCAAAGGTTACAAACAATAAGAAATAGTATTTATAAATCATAATAATTGAATTAAATATTAGATAATTTGAAGTTTATGCCAAACATTATTTCGGACCAATTGTAAGGTCTAAATGTTCGGTAATAATCTAATTCTGTATTAGAATCTCTTGAGATGGATTCAAAATTTGCAAACGCAACCAGTTTTTTACCGATCGGGTATGTAACATTTAAATTGAAGTCAATGTATTTATATTTTAAAAGATTTGAATTTAGTACCGACGGAGCAGGCTTTACATCATAATTGTAAATTTTATAAGCTAAACCTGTATTAAGTGTTAGTTTTTTTAATTTTAATCTGATGTCATTCGCAATGGCCAGTTTCCGATAAGAATAATAATCTTCAAACATGTCTTTACGCCTTGTAAAATCAATGCTCGGTATTAATGTAAAAGATCTTGTTAGGTAATAACGAAACTTAACGCCAATATCAGTATATCTAAAATCACGAAATGGATTTTGAGCCAACAATTCACCTTGTCCATCATAAGCTCTGTATTCCAAGTATTTACGATTAGCAAAGCCAAATTTTGTATATAATTTATTTTTATTGAACCTTTTTTTATACAGTAGACTTATTTCGTCCTCTCTATTAGTTAAAGAATAAGCCAATTGTTCTTTCAAATATTTCTTGAAAGAATGTCCATATTCAATTTTAATCCCATTGTCTCTATTGAACTTATATTCTACAAATACAAAACCGGCATTCTCAAAATAATTGAAAGAACGAGCAATTTCCTCACCGGCTGTTGAAAAAGCTATTTTATCGCTATAAGTAGCTTGATATTTTAGACTGGCAGAAATTCCTTTTGCTAATCTTTTATGATACAAGGCCTTAAACCTTGATTTCATCTGACTAAGCTTATCATAGATCTTATATCCTCTGTACCAATTTTCAAGATTAAAATCAAATGTTGTTTTTTTATTTGAAATTTGATAATCAAAATCAAGATTAGCATCATAAAATTGGTCAGTGATAAAAAGTTCGTTTTTGGGCAAATATGAATTCATAGATCGATCATAGTATTGGCTTGTACTTTTGAAGATATTATTTTCAGGACCACCAGCCATTTGAATATTAAATAAATAATTCGTCTCATAAAGCTTTTTTTGATCAGGATCAATTGCCTGAGCTGAACTGATGTAGAAGATTGTCATCAGTAGATAAAGTGTATAAATATTTCTTTTAGTCATAATTCTTATTTAATAGATATTATTCATTAAAAAACTACAGATTACAAACACATATCGCATGTAATCAATGTATTATCAATAGTAATACTGCCATTACTGCACCGTACAACTGCTTTTTGAAGTCTCAACCTTGGAGAAATACCATTAATATCATAGTTCTGCGTCAGTACATTGGTGGTCATAATCAATTCATCGTTATTATGTACCACATTATATCAGTTGTTTTGAGATAAAAGACAAAAGATTGACATGCATACCCTAAATATAAATGCCTTATATAAATCGTATCAATATTATTTTGTGTCTAATAATCAATATATTACAAAAGTTTAACAAACTATTGATACCAAAAATTCAATATTAGATGAGATTATATGAGATAAATCCAAAAGTTTATGTCGAACTCAGTCCCCTAAAAGCAGGCTTTTCCCTTTTAATGGAATACAAAAAATAACAACTAGCAGATAATCAGCACGGTGATGTGTTTATATCTAAGGTAGATTATTTATAGTGTAACTGAAAAAACACATGCAGATAAACATTCTTTTCTTCTTCCTGCAGGTTTCAATAATTACTTATGGTTTTTATGAAATCAGCTTTTGTTTCTAATTCACACTGTAATTCCTTTTGTGTAATAAATCCACTAATAAATGATAGTTCTTTTGTTTGGTGTTTAAATTTAAAGCATAATGGAGTTTCCTCCGTATTAAATTTTAGCCCTGCTGTAGGCTCTTGTATCTGGAATTCATCTTTTATACAACTTGTAAATGATACTCCTGCAACTGATAATGCTGCTATTAGTATTGTTACAAATTTCATTCTTTTCATATCTAATTATTTTTATGTTGATTTTTATTTTATTCATTTTTAAATTATCAGGATAGGTTATCTTTCAATATTGAGGAGCGACCTTATGTTTATTTATCATTAATGATTATTCTTTTAACTCGAACTATTGTTAACATGAATATTTTAAACACTCTTCTTATTTAGCCAAGCTTTGTTTCTTAGAAAATTCTTCCATTTCACTTTCTGCTTCCATTTCAATTAAATTCGAATTATTTGCAACTATTACCCAATCCTAGTTCAACCATACAAATGGTATTTCTTCTGTATCAGAATCTATTGTTATTACTTGCCAACTACCTGACAATTCATATCCCCATATACCGAAAGTGCTTTCTGTTCCATTGGTTACCTGAAAGGAGTAATCTGAATCAAAATCAAACAAAAGATTTGTGCAGGAATTCGTTTCATTTATGGAATCAGAATAGTAAGTATTATACCACAAAGCCGATGTTAATAAGGTGGTAAAATCTGTTTCATCAACATCATCGTATTCATCATCATCGTATTCATCAACATCATCGTATTCATCGCAACTACCGGAAATGTTATCTATAAGATATCCCAGTTCGGTATTATCATTTACTGTAAATAAGTCATTATTTGAAGCACTTAACTGAATTGGATATTCCAGTTCAATAACAAGGTCAGTTATATCACTAAATAAACTGTAAAGTTCATAATCATTATTAACTGCAAAACAATCTGAATTTTGAAAAACTGTATTGTAAATACACAGGTTTAAAGGGTAAACAAAGTCAAGACATTCAATATCATCATCTTCTATATTTGCATTGTACTGTTTCTGTATATTTTCAAGTTCATCTGAATTATTTAATACTTTTTCAGTATAATCACTAAATATTATAGTAACAGGAAAAATAATGTGGATAGATTCTGGTTCTTCTGAATATTCCAGTTTTATCATTTCAATATCTTCTGGTGAATTGATTTGAAGCAACTGTTCATTAACCGTTATAGAATATGGAAAATTGAGGCTCACGGCACTACAACTATCGATTATATTATCAAATGAACCATCTTTTAAAGCAACCTTTACTAATAATTCTGCAATAGAATCACCTTCAGAAATTACCTCGTTTTTGTCAGGTTCAATAATATTTTCAAATTCTTTCTGACAACCTGTAATTACAATGGCAAAAATCAATATTTTAAAAAAATGCTTCATCTCATACTTTGTTTTAATAAAATCCATATGCTCAATGTAAAACTTTTAATAATAAAACAGACACCCTCAAAATTCTCCTACCATGATTCTCATTTTTTTTTTTTATTCTTGTGTTTTATAGAAGACAAAAGGTGATAATTAATTGATAATGAAAAATAAAACGGATAAAGATAATGTTTGTCACGAAAAGGTATTTAATGACTTATTCAGAAGCCTTTCCAAAGACTTGCATAACTTCCTATACTACAAGTTTGGAGAACGTAATAATCCACAGGATATCGTTCAGATTGCATTTGAGAAATTGTGGAAGAATTGCAAAAATGTTTTACCTGAAAAATCTAAGTCTTTTATATACACGGTAGCTAATAATGAAATGCTTAATTCTATCTCGAGAAAGAAAACGGTTTTAAATTACAGTTTACAAAAGCCCAAAGATTATACGGCAGAAACACCTGAATTTTTATTGGAGGAGAAAGAATATCACGACCGACTTAAAAATGCATTAGAAGAATTATCAGAAGAACAAAGAGTAACATTTCTCTTAAACCGGGTAGAAGGAAAAAAGCACCAGGAGATAGCAGATCTGTTAGGTATATCTCGTAAAGCTGTTGAAAAAAGGATATATACTGCTCTTAAAATTCTTAGAGAAAAAGTTGAGTTAGGTAATATTTAATTGAATTTCAGGTAGGAACTTCAAACACTTATCTGTTTTATTAATAGAATCACAAAAAGATGACAAACGAAGATAAATTAAAAAGATGGTTAGCTGATGAACTTTCTGATTCTGAACGAAAGCAATTTGAAAGTACCGATGAGTTTGAAAAAATAAACAGACTCATGAATGCCGTTAAAAACTTTAAGGCTCCTGATTATTATATCAATGGAGAATTAGGCAAACTTAATGAGCGAGTAGTTGATACAAGAAAAATTTCATTATATAACAAGCTAAGTCCGGTATGGAGGATAGCTGCTATTTTTATTCTTGTATTAACAATTGGTTATATTGCCTATAATAACTTCATAGGCTTTCCGGAAAATCAAGAGTGGATTGCAGAAACAGGCGAAGTATATTTACCTGATTCATCCTCAGTAATGCTAAATGCTGATTCAAAGATTCGGTTTTCAGAAATAAAATGGAAAAAAGAAAGAAATGTAGAGTTAAAAGGTGAAGCTTTCTTTATGGTAAAAAAAGGCTCGAAATTTAATGTAAAAACACATCAAGGAACAGTAACGGTGCTAGGAACTCATTTTGGTGTAAAGGATTGGGATAATTATTATGAGGTTATCTGTTATGAAGGTTCTGTTAAAGTTTTTTCAAATAAGAAAACTACGGTATTAGAGCCGGGATCTGCCTATAGAGTCATAAATGGATTTGATGAAAACTTTAAAGTTATAGATAAATCAAAGCCGGATTGGATAAATGGAGAAAGCAGTTTTAAAAGCGTACCTCTAAATTTTGTTTTAACAGAACTGGAAAGACAATATAAAGTTCAGGTTAAATCCAACAATATAGATTTAAATCAATTATTTACGGGTAGTTTTACCAACAATAACTTAGAGATTGCATTGGAATCTATCGCAATTCCTGTAAATTTAAATTATAAGATTAGCAGAAATCAAACCGTAATTCGCCTTGAAGAAAAATAAATTTTTAATTTTTATCGGGATTCTTTTTGCTCTATTTTGTAGTAAGCCTTCTGCTCAGAATACAGAAATGCAATCCCTCAAAAGTTTTCTTCCTTTTCTCGAGAAACACTTTAATGTCATTTTCACCTATGCCGATAAGAATATTCAGGATGTAAATATCAGAATTCCGCATAGTGATTTAAGACTCAAAGAATATCTGAAAGAATTAGAAAAACAAACTAATTTAGTTTTTATCATAGTGAACTCCAGATATATAAGCATTCAAAAATCAAACGAAATAGTAATAAACGGTCATCTAAGAGATGAAACTTCCCGGGAATTCATAAATGGTGCAGAAATTTATACAGAAAATAGCCATACGCTTAGTAATGAGAGAGGAGGGTTTTCAATTAAAATAAATACTAAAAAAGATTCCACTTTAATTATTCAGCATACTGGTTACAAACCACTAATTCTGAATCAAGAAAACTGGTTAAACGATTCTGCTATATACAACCTTTCACCTGATATTTTTGCTTTAAATGAAGTAGTAATAAACTATATTGCTAAGGGTTTAAACAAGCTTAAGGATGGATCAATTCAACTAAATGTTAGAAATCTTGATGTTTTACCCGGATTATCAGAACCGGATGTATTAACAGCAATACAAGTTCTGCCTGGTATTCAAAGCATAAATGAAACTGTTTCAGATATCAATATAAGAGGCGGTACAAATGACCAAAACCTGATTTTGTGGGATGGTGTTAAAATGTACCAAACCGGCCATTTTTTTGGTCTAATATCTGCATTTAACTCACACTTAATCCATAAGGCAAAAATTGTAAAAAATGGAACGAGTGCATCTCTAGGTGAAGGCGTATCCGGAACCATTGATTTGAAACAACAAGACTATCTGGCAAATAACGTTGAGGTAGCTGCCGGTGTAAACATGATTAGTGCAGATGCAATCACGAAACTACCTATTAACCATAAGTTATCTCTCAATTTAGGCGTAAGACATACTGTAAATGATATTGCAATAACTCCAACATACAAACAGTATTATAAAAGAGCATTTGAACAAACTGATATATCTTTATACAAAAACAGCAGCGTTTTCAATAAAGATAATTACAAAGATTTTTCTTTTTATGATGTAAGCAGTAAACTTCTTTACGATATTTCTGAAAAAGATAAAGTTAGGCTTAGTATTCTTAACATTAACAATAAAATTGAACATGAAGAAAGTGAAATAGTTAGGGATACATTAAAAAGCAAAAAAAGTAATCTTAAACAATCTAGTTTTTTATCGGATTTGATTTACAAGCATTTGTGGAGTGAAGGTAATGAGACTAGTTTTGGAGCATATATTTCAAATTATCTTTTAGATGCTTTTAATGAATCACTCATATATGACCAACAGCATCTTCAAAAAAATGAAGTAATTGATTGGGGAATAAAGGTTAATACTCAAAATACAATTAATAAAACAACCAAATTACTAAATGGCTATCATTATAATGAAATTGGTATCCGAAACAAGGACAATATCCAAAAACCGAATTATAGCAGGGATGTAAAAGATGTTCTAAAAATACATAGTTTTTATTCAGAAGCCGAAGTCAAACAGATTTTTGAAAAACTCTACATGCGTTTGGGATTAAGATCGAACTACCTCCCTGAATTTAAAAAGTTTTTAATGGAGCCTCGAGCTAATCTTCATTATAGAATTCGTAAAAATCTATCATTTGAACTATTAGCTGAAAAAAAAAGCCAATACACGACGCAATTAATAGATTTTCAATCCGATTTTTTAGGGGTTGAAAAAAGAAGGTGGGTTTTATCTAATGACAATAGTGTTCCCTTGATAAAAAGCAAACAATTGTCATTGGGCATTCAATATAATTACTTAAATAATTTGTTGATTTCTATGGAAGCTTATACAAAAGAAATTAATGGAATTATATCACCTAGTCAGGGATTCCAAAATCAATATCAATATGTTTACGCCATTGGAAACTATGACACTAAGGGTATTGAACTTTTAATTAATAAACAGTATTACCAATCTAACATATGGATAAACTATACACTCTCCCAAAACAATTATATTTTTAAGGGGTTTATACCTCCAAAATTTCCTAATAATATCGACATAAAACACACCTTATCTGTTGGAGGAAATTATTCTTTTAAGAATGTAACGCTTTCTTCTGGTCTAAATTATAGAACTGGTAAACCTTATACAAAACCTATATCGGAAAACCAAAGTGAATATGGTGATATACTTTATGAAGAGCCTAATAGTTCAAGTCTTAATTATTATTTCAGGTTAGATATTTCTGCAAAATACATTTTCAACATTAAAAATATTAAGGGAGAAATTGGAGCGTCAGTCTGGAATTTATTAAACCGTAAAAATGAGATAAATATTTTTTATCAAAGGAATGATAAAGATGAAATAGAGCAGGTGATTCAAAATGCTTTAGATTTTACTCCTAATGTATACTTAAGGATAAATTTCTAAAATTTTTCGATCTCAGCTTATTAACCTGAGTTCGATTTTAAAATAAAGCCAATTGGTCTGTAATAATTTCGTCATATTTAATAGCTGGCTTCTTTGGGAAAAATGAATATGCGATTAATCCAGAGATCATATTTGTAATGAAATTTTCGAAGGATCTGTGTCTGGAATGCTCTATAGAACATATGTTTTTAAGCTCATCATTAATGGTTTCAATAACAGATCTTTTTCTTAATAAGAGCTTATCCTTCATTTCCATAATCACGTTACGCATATTGTTTCTGATATATGTTATAAGATGAAGGCCGTCAATAAACAGAACTTCTGTAAGTTTTTGTGAAATATAGCCCTTATCTGCATATAACTTGCCTTTTATCTTTTCAATAAACCGACTGTTTTTTAGAGGCTCTCTATCATCTGTATTTCCTGGAGTAATCACGAAATTCAGAATTTCCCCCTTGTCGTTAATAATGAAATGCAATTTGAAACCATAAAAATAGCCCATAGTTGACTTCCCTCTCTGTGCTATGCCTTCAAAAACCTTGTGCCTTTGTAT
>JBNKGY010000036.1:0-25168 GCA_050290065.1 Marinilabiliaceae bacterium | reverse complement strand
AATTGGAGTATCTCCATATTCACCCTTAACCAGACTTATAAATTGATTGGAAACATTAGTATACATTGCATTGCCCTTTTTTAAGTCCATAGCGCAATTAACTGCTTGAGCACCTACAATTTGACTTGTTGGAGTAACCAAAGGAGGAAGCCCGGCATCTAAACGAACCTGCGGAATAAGCTTCATTGCATCTTCAAGAATATCTTCAGATTTAAGAGCTTTTAACTGAGCTACCATATTGGTATACATTCCACCAGGAATCTGAGCATTTTTCACTAATTCATTAGGCTTTGGAAAATTAAAATGAGCCTCAATTTTATGACATGCACGTACTAAATCAGGTTCATTTCCTGTTTGAGCAGCTTTAATTGCATTATCAAATTCAGCTTCTATATGAGCTGGTAATTTATCTGTAAGTGGATTAAATGGATTTGGGAAATGTTTTCCTGCATCCACATCAGATAATTCATGACGAATTTTTAGGAGTTCTTTATTGATTTCAGCTACGGTTTCCATATTTACATCTATTTCAATACCCAATTTCTGGGTGAAAATGTAAATTAATTCGATAGCTGGGGCAGCAGGACCTCCTGCAAAGTTCCAGATATTTGTATCAACAATATCTACTCCGCTAACAATAGCAGCTAAAACCGCTGCTAAACCATAACCAGGCGTACAATGTGTATGAAAATCAACAGGTACTTTAACATTCTTTTTAAATGAAGATATAAGTTTAGCTACACGCATTGGAGGAATCAGACCACTCATATCTTTAATGGTAATCATATCCGCACCCAACTTTTCAAGCTCAACAGCTTTATTTACAAAATAATCATCTGTAAATACAGGCTTAGGCAACGGCTTACCTTTCAATAAAGCCTTATACCTTGCTGCTTTTTTATATTCAGGATCAATTGTATAACATACAGCACAATCTGCAATACCACCGTGCTCTTTAACGTATTTAATTGTAGATTTTACGTTATTGATATCATTAAGAGCATCAAATATACGCATAATGCCTAATCCTGAAGTAATAGCATTTTTACAAAAACCATCAATAATTTCATTTGTATATGGTGTATATCCAAACAAATTTCGTCCTCTGGATAGGGCAGTAAGTTTACTTACATCTCCAACAGCCTTTTTAATGGTTTGTAGGCGAGTCCATGGATTTTCATTTAAATATCGCATAACAGAATCAGGAACTGCTCCACCCCAAACTTCCATTGCATAAAAGTTGGCATCCTTGTAAAAAGGCAGAACACGATCAATTTGTTCCTGACGCATTCTGGTTGCAAAAAGTGATTGTTGACCATCCCTAAGGGTCAGATCTCTGATAAGTAATTTCATTGACATGTTTTTGGTTTGCTACGGTTGTTATATAGTATAAATCTATCTACAAAAATACTTAAACAGACCATATAATAACAGACTTTAATGTATTTTATTTACTATTATACAACATGGTTTTTTATTTAAAGAAATTTTTCCGTAATATTATCATCCCATTTTATTGTTCTGCCCATAGTAAGCAAAAAACATGATATAAATCAATTTTTTTCTGTTTTTCCTGCGATTTTTCTCTCTTATTTAAAGTATCAAAAGATGTAGGAATCGAATATTTTGTTGAATTAATAATTATTAACATATTTTTAAAATAAATATTGATTCAAAAAAATTCCAAAACATAAGTGTGGCACATTATAAGATGCAAATACATTGCTTTTTTTGTAATAACATCCATAGGCCATTTAAAACTTAGAAATAATGCTTGATATCAACAGTTTTAACTTTTAATAAAAGATTATTAATTAGTTTTTAAAAACATTAATAATCTGAATTGGTATTATACAATAGTATTTGTTTTATTTGCGATAAATAAATCGACATGACAACTCATCCAATATCAGAAATACTTCGTACAAAATTTTCAATCTTAAATGAAAAAGAATTGATTGATGAAATACAAGAATGTTGTAAATTAGTTGATGTCGAGTCTGGTACTATTCTGATGGATATAGGTTCCTATATTAGACAAATGCCACTATTAATTAAGGGTACAATAAAAATATCAAGAGAAGACAGCGATGGAAATGAGTTGTTATTGTACTATTTAAATAGTGGTGAAACCTGTACCATGAGTCTTATTTGTTATATGGGAGATGTGCAAAGTAATATCAGAGCCACTGCAATAGAAGATACTGAAATCATTATGCTTCCGGTTAACAAGTTGAATGAGTGGATGAGAAAATATGAATCTCTTAGAAATTTTGTTTTTCGCTCTTATCAAATTCGTTTTGAAGAATTATTGCAAACTGTCGATAGCATTGCTTTTATGAAGATGGATGAGCGTATTGAAAGATATCTTAATGAAAGATCGAAAGAATTAAATAGTAAGATACTTAATCTTACTCATCAGGAAATTGCAAGCGATATGAACTCCTCCAGGGAAGTAATTTCCAGACTGTTAAAACAAATGGAAAAACTTGGAAAAATAAAACTTCACCGTTTCAAAATTGAAATTATTACGTAATGTGACAAAAGTTACTGTGCATTATTTCGCAACATTGTTTTTTTGTGGCTGCAAACAATAAAATAATAATTTAATATGAGCACAAAAAACATAACTGTAATTGATGTTAGATCTCCCATGGAATTTTCTGGTGGGAATGTTAAAGGATCAATTAATATTCCTCTGGATAAACTTCCTCAAAAAATAAAAGAAATTCAGGAAATAAATGACCCTATATTAGTCTGTTGTGCTTCTGGAATGAGGAGTATGTCGGCTTGTCAGTACCTTAGACAAAATGGTATTGATAATGTTTCTGATGCAGGATCATGGTTCAATGTGGCAAATTTCATTGCACAGAATTAGTATTTCTTTTTAATAATTATTGAATTAATAAATATGGGATTTTTTAGTCGTTTATTTCGAGGAGGAGCAAATCCTCTATCTGAGATTTTAGCACAAGGGGCAACAGTAATTGATGTTAGAACACCTGCTGAATATAAGGGAGGGCATGTTTCGGGATCCGTTAATATACCACTTGATCAGGTTCAACATAAAATTGGTAAAATTAAAAAAATGAGATCTCCACTCGTACTTTGCTGTGCATCAGGTATACGAAGTGCAAGTGCTACCCAATACTTGAAAAATAATAATATTAACGAAGTGTATAACGGAGGACGTTGGTCAAAGGTAGATAGGTTGCTTAATAATTAATATTCGTAATTAGTACTTGCACGAAAACTCAAGTGACAGATAAGAAAGTTTCATTTTTGAGGCTTTCGAAGCTCGAAAAATGTGAGTTTACTGCCGTAAATGATCTTTTTGAGAGCAAGAGTAACGAAAAAAATGGAGTTTTCTTGCTGACACTAATTATTAATAATCCTTTTATACAATGTGTAGATTCCATTTCTAATTTCTTACAATTCTTTAAATTTATATCCATTGAGGTTATGAGTAAAAAAATAATAATTATAGGCGGATTATCAGCAGGCCCATCAGCAGCAGCAAAAGCAAGGAGGCAGGATGAAAATGCAGAGATAATTCTCTTTGAAAAAACAAAAAATATAAGTTACGCAACTTGTGGTATTCCTTATGCTTTATCTGGGGTTATTGAGGATCGAAAAAGCTTAATGGTTGTGGAAGCTAACCTATTACGTGAACGATTTAATATTGATGTTCATCTTGAAGAAGAGGTATTGGAAATTTTACCTAATGAGCATATAATTAGAACTAACCTGTCAGAATATAACTTTGATAAACTGGTTTATACTGCGGGGGCAAGCACATTTATTCCTCCAATAAAGAATATTGATAAAGCAGATAATTGGTCTGCATGCCGTACATTAGAAGATTATGATCGCATTATGCATAAAGATGTGATTGAGGAAGCTAATCATATTACCGTAATGGGTGCAGGACTAATAGGAGTGGAGGTTGCTGAAAATTTAAGGGAAGCAGGTAAACAAGTTACTTTAATTGAAGGTAGCGAAGGAATTCTACCAATGTGGGAAGGAAAATTCAGGCAATTTGCTCAATCAACATTAAGTGAACATGGTATTGAAGTAATCACAAACACTTTTGTAAAGGAATTTAATCTATCCGGGAATAATATTAAGAGTGTTCAGGTAAATGATAATAAAGCTATTGAAACGGATTTTGTAATTATGAGTGTAGGAATTCGACCTAATTCGCAATTACTAACCTCAAAAGGAGCTGAAGCTATTGGAAATGGAGCTGTAAAAGTAAATGAAAAAATGGAAACCTCCTTACCAGACATATACGCAGCTGGAGATTGTGCAAGCATCAAAAATTCACAAACAGGAGAATATGATTATTTACCTTTAGGTACTCATTCAAATAAAGGTGGTCGTACCGCAGGTGTAAATGCAGCAGGTGGTGATGAAGAGTTTAAGGGTGGATACAAAACAGCCATTATTAAAGTATTTGAAAATACTTTAGGGAGAACTGGTATGAATCCTGAATTTATGCAGAAAAATAACATAGACTATGCAACTAATCTAATTGCAGCAGGAGCAACTCCCGGATATTATCCAAATCAAAAGGATATGATTGTGGAAACATATTATTGTCCAAAGGATGGAACAATATTAGGGTGTGAAGCTTTTGGAGAATATGGGGTTGATAAACGAATCGATATTATGAGTACGGCAATTTATGCTAAACTTAAAATAAATGATTTAGCAAACCTAGACTTAGCCTATGCGCCACCTTATTCACCGGCTAAAGATCCTGTAATCGTATCTGGTTATGTCAGTTCTAATGTTTTAAATGGTAATTACTCTGAAATAGATGCGAATACTTTAAAAAAGTATATTGAAAATACTCCAGCATCTGAATATAACCTTATTGATGTGCGTACTTCAGGAGAGGTTAGGGCCTTTGGAAAAATAGAACATGCAATTAATATTGACCTGGAACAGTTACGTACATATGATCTGGAGGGAATTGATCATTTAAAACCGACATTTGTATATTGTGCTAAAGGATTAAGGGGGTATTTGGCCTATTTAATTTTAGCAGAAAAAGGATTTATTAATCTTAAAAACCTTTCTGGTGGATATCTCATTTGGAATAAATTAAATTGACGTTAGATTTTTTATATATGGATAAAAGCGTATAAACTGCTGTTTATACGCTTTTATTGTTTATTTAAATTGTATTTATTCAATAATGAGATTAAACATAAAACTTAATAGAATGAATTATGAATTGATGATTAATAATCTACTTTCAAATTGCTAAAACATCTTTCATCACCACATTTAAGATGTTAATACATATTATACGTTTATTAATCAACATTCATGCAGGCTAAGTAGTAAAATGTATAGTATAAAATAATATATTTTGTGTATTAATATTTGTATATTTGTCTCATCAATACAAAAACATAATCTAAATGACAATATGTATGTACATTCTTTTTAGTTGCCCTTTTTAAATATCAAGCCCAAACAAATAATTATACTAACCTTATAATAGGATTTAATAAAAGTCTTTTCATTGTTTATCATTTTATGAATGAAGAAAAATCTATTATATGAGCTTAAAAGGATCAAAACATTAATATATGGAGTTGCCCAAAATCAATCAATTAAAGAAGTCAATGTTCCAATTTATAATGAAGACCGGATATTTAAAGGACTCTAGTTGTATAGTAAAACGGTTAAGGCATTACAAAATCGAAACAAAGTAAAAGATATATCACATTGTATTTAACTGTTTTATACTGAATTAAAACAAGTGATATATGACGAATTTATAGCTGAAAGAAAACCTGTAAATATTTTTTAAATGACAATATATCGATAAAAAAACACTTTAATATAGATGTTAATTTACCGAGAGCTATACATCAATGGATTAAAGGTGTATGTGAAACGTTGAATGTTATAAAAGACAATAAAAAATGAAGACAAAATTAGCTCTTGTTGTTTTTTCATCCTTAATAATTGAAGCCTTAAACAAAAAAGCAGAAGTCCTGATTCAATATAAGCTTGCTGTCGAAAATGAATCAAAAGAGCATTATTCTGCAATAAGTATTGATCATGAGTATTATGACGAATTATGTGATTATTATTACGCTCTATGCGAATATCTATAATTGTTTTACTCTGGGAACAAAAAGTCACAAATTAGAAGAGGCTGGAATTCTTGTAAGGTAAAATCTAAGTGATTTTTAAAATGATAACAATTTACAAATGATCAAGAGTAAAATATTCTGTACAACTTGAAATTAATGCCTAAATAAATAAATATTTGATATGAAAACAATTACAACACTATTATTATTGACATTATGTATTGGATTTACTTCTGCTCAGGAAAGTAAAAATGAGACAATTAAATCGTTTTTGAACGACATTATTACTTTGAACGCTGGAGATCTGAGTGCATATTCACCAATAACAAGTTTCAATAAAATTGCTATAGAAAAAGCCACTAAATCAATTGTTATTACCAAAGAAAACATTAATAACTCTATTAATGAGGCAAAGAACTATAAAGCATGTATTATTACAGTTGATTCTCATACCATAGTGAAAATTACAGATTTTAATAAAACAATTATGTCAGGTTCATGGGGTTGCAAAATGCCATATGGAACTGGCTATATTCAAAAAGGTAATTTAAATTTTAAAGAGGATTATATTAATAATATAATTGGTAAACCTGGATCTCAGAGACGAATGATGTACTTATTTAATTAATATTGATTGTTTTACAAAAAACAAAGGCTGACCAATATTATATCGGTCAGCCTTTTCTAATTTAATTCTTTATTACCAAATATTGGCTCTTTTATCCTTTTCGATAAACATGGTAGCTTCCTGTCCTAGATCAAAAGCTTTATAAAAAGCTTCAATATTAGGTAAAGGACCATTTACTCTATATTTACCAAGTGAATGAGGATCCGTTTTTGTTCTACGAATCATTTCTTTTTTACGAATATTTTGGGCCCAGATATTTGCATAGCCTAAATAAAACCGTTGCTTATCATTAAGACCATCCATTTCCGAAATAGCTGCTTTGTCTTTAATAGCATTTAAATAAGCAGCATAGGCAATATTTAATCCGCCAAGATCTGCGATGTTTTCACCCAAGGTAAAAGCTCCATCTGCATTCAAGCTGTCTGAAACCGGGAATTGAATGAACTGATCAACCAAGATCTGTGTACGAGATGCAAAATTTGCAGAATCCTCAGGTGTCCACCAGCTTGATAAATTCCCATATTTGTCATATTTAGATCCCTGATCATCAAATCCATGTGTCATTTCGTGGCCAATCACAACACCAATAGCTCCATAGTTTACAGCATCGTCGCCATCCATATAAAAGAAAGGAGGCTGTAAAATGGCTGCCGGAAATACTATTTCATTTGCAGATGGATTGTAATATGCATTAACGGTTTGAGGGAACATATGCCACTCTTCTTTATCTACTGGTTTTCCTATTTTATTCATGTCAAAAATAAAATCGAAACGATTCGAAGCCATTACATTTCCCAAGTAGGAGTCTGAAGTAACTTGAAGCTGACTATAATCCCTCCATTTATCAGGATAACCGATTTTCACCCCAATGGCTGCCAATTTATCTTTTGCCGCCAGTTTCGTCTCATCGCTCATCCAGCTTAGTTGATCAATTCTTTCTTCAAATCCTATACGTAAATTTTCAACTAATTTTACCATTCTCTCTTTGGCTTTAGGAGGGAAGTATTTTTCTACAAAAAGTTGACCAATAGCTTCTCCCAAAGCACCATTTGTGGTGCTTTGAATCCTTTTCCAACGGGGTTGTATACTGGATTTTCCTTCTATTGCCTTACCATATAAATCAAATTTTGCATTAACATATGATGAAGGTAAATAAGAACTCATTGATCTGATTGTAAATGTCCTTAGGTATTTTTTTATAACATCAAACTCCTGACTATTAATTATATCTCCAAGCTCTTTCAAATAACTAGTCTGACTTACATTAACCTCTGCAGGTAAAGACATTGAAATGGCAGCAAAATAATTATTCCAATTAAACCATCCATAATTACTGGATAATTCTTTACCTGATATTTTATTATAAGTTAAATATGGATCTCTATTTTGAAGACGAGTATAGAAAATATTGGCCAATTGATTTTCAAAATTATAAATTTTTAACCCGTAATCTTCTGCCAATTTTTCATCTTCTCCTGAAAAAGATAAGATTTTTTGCAAATACAACTGATAAGCTTTTTGAATCTCTAGTGTAGCATCATCTTTTAATAAATAATAGTCTCTGTCAGGTAATCCTAATCCATTTTGGTATATACCTGCAATTGTATTGTTGCTATTTTTATTATCTGGAGTCGAATAATAATAAAAGAAAGGGAACAATTGGTAAGAATGCAAATACCCAATAATAGATGGTAATTCTTCTTTAGAATTCATCAATTCAATTTGCTCAAATATAGGTTGAAGTCTTTCAATACCCTCTTTTTCAACGGCTAATGAATCCATTCCTGAATTGTAAAAATCAGCAATTTTTTGTGCAATGGAACCAGGATTATTAACCTCTTCTAGTTCATCAAAAATAACTTTGAGATTTTCTTTGCTATTTTCTGCTAATTCATCAAATGTCCCATAACGACTTTTGTCATCCGGTATTGGATTTTCAAGCATCCAATGTGTATTGGAGTATGCGTAAAAATCATCACCCGGATCTACTTTTGTGTTTAATTGATCAACTGTTATGTTAGGTTTTTGAAGATCTTTTGATGGCTCATTGGGGGAACATGCCGTCAAAATTGCAAAACCTATCCATAGATTTTTTTTAATTGTTAATTGTTTCATGTTAATTGGATTATATAAGTACTTCTATTTAAATACCATTAATTTGAATTTATAATAGAACCATTTTTATGCTTTGTTGTTTATTTATCGAAAACCTTAAACAAAATAACAAATGAATTCATTCTGTAAATATTAAAAATCCTTTTTGAATAATCACAATTTCATAGATTTTAAAAGGTAAATCCGTGTTAATTTAATTAATTATTAAAATTTATTACAGAAATTTTTCTTTACTAATCAAGGCAAAAGTTAAACAAAATATAGACCTTATTTAGATTTGGTTTAAATTAAAACATCATCTATATTTGGCCTCGATTATTTAGAAATATTATAAATAACTATAAAAATATGTCAACATTTGAGATTCTTATGCCCAAAATGGGTGAAAGCGTTGAAGAAGCAACAATTACCAAATGGTTTGTGTCTGTAGGTGATAAGGTAGAAGAGGATGATGTGCTTCTTGAAATTGCTACGGATAAAGTAGATTCAGAAATTCCTTCTCCTGTAGCGGGAGTAATTAAAGAAATTTTGTTTGAAACGGATGCTGTAGTTCCTGTAGGAAAAGCTGTAGCTGTAATTTCTCTTGAAGGAGAAGGTGATGGAGACTCTGAACCCGAACAACCAAAAGAAGAGGTGCAGGAATTAGAAAAGAGTGTTGATGAAGCGATCGAATCAACATCCACCGAGACAAAACAAGATTTTAGTCAATCTGACAAATTCTATTCTCCATTAGTTAAAAGCATAGCTAAAGAAGAAGGTATAAGTATACAAGAGCTGGATAGTATTAAAGGAAGCGGACAAAATAACCGCGTTACTAAAAACGATATTCTTGAATACATAGAATCAAAAGCTAAAGGTATTTCTGGTTCTCCAAAACAAAAAGATACATCTGCACAGAAAGCTACACAACCTCCAATTCAGAGACCCCCGGTATCTGTTAGTGGTGAAGATGAAATTGTTGAGATGGATCGCATGCGAAAAATGATTGCAGATCATATGGTGATGTCAAAACATGTTTCACCTCATGTAACTTCTGTTGTTGAAGTTGATATGACAAATATTGTTTTATGGAGAAATAAAAACAAGGCGGCATTCCAGGAAAAATATGGAGAGAAGATCACATTTACTCCGATATTTACAGAAGCGGTTGCAAAAGCTTTAAGAGACTACCCTGGTGTAAATGCATCTGTGGATGGAGATAAAATTATTTACCGTAAAAATGTAAATGTGGGTATTGCTGTTGCTTTGCCAAGTGGAAATTTAATTGTTCCGGTTGTAAAGCAAGCTGATCATAAAAATCTAGCTGGATTGGCTTCAGATGTTAATCGATTGGCAAATCTTGCACGCGTAAATAAACTTTCTCCAGATGATATACAGGGAGGTACTTTTACCATCTCTAATTTTGGATCATTTAAAAATATAATTGGAACTCCAATTATTAATCAACCGCAGGTAGCCATTTTGGCTGTTGGGTCAATTGAGAAAAAACCTGCAGTTATTGAAACTCCTACTGGAGATGTAATAGGTATTAGACACAAAATGTTTTTATCACTTTCTTATGATCACAGAATTGTTGATGGAGCATTAGGTGGTGGATTCTTAAGACAAATAGGTGATTATCTGGAAGCTTTCGATATTAATCGACCGATTTAATTAATTAATTTTTAAATAGGAAACATTCATCAAACTTTAAGAATTTAATTATGAAAGCGGAAATAAAAGACATATATAAAATTAAAACAACCGAGAAAGAGATTTTATTACATTGGTATTATCTTTTAAAATTAGGAAGAAGTCTTGACGATAGAGCTCCAAATTACCTGAAACAAGCAATAGGTTGGTCATATCACGCTCCAGCAGCTGGCCATGATGCTATTCAATTGGCCATTGGTCAGGTATTCGATAAAAGCAAAGATCATCTGTTCCCTTATTATCGTGACTTACAGACATGTGTGTCTGCCGGAATGACTGCAGAAGAAATAATTTATAATGGAATATCTAAGGATACAGACGTTGCAGGAGGAGGACGTCATATGTCTAATCACTTTGCAAAGCCATCCTGGAATATCCACAATGTATCATCATGCACGGGCAATCATACACTACATGCAGTAGGTATTGCCAGAGCAATAAAAACATATAAATCCAAAGGGGTTGCAATTAGTTCTCAAGGAGAATCCTCTGTCTCGGAAGGGTACGTATATGAAGCAATAAACGGAGCCTCAAAAGAGCAGCTTCCTGTAGTGTTTGTATTTCAGGACAACGGTTATGGAATCTCAGTGCCTAAAAAAGATCAGACAGCCAATAGAAAGGTTGCGAAGAATTTTGAAGGATTAAAAAATCTTCGTATTCTATACTGTAATGGGAAAGACGTGTTCGATTCAATGAATACCATGAAGGAAGCTGTAACCTGGGCTGAAGAAAATCAAAAGCCAGTTATTGTTCAAGCCAATTGTGTTCGAATTCATTCTCATTCAAATTCAGATAGACATGAGCTTTATCGTGATAATGCTGAATTAAATTATGTTCAGGATTATGATCCAATTGCTAAATTTCGTCGATTAATTACCCGATATAACAGAGCTACAGAAGAGGAACTAAATGAGATTGATGATCAGGTAAAAGCCAAAGTTAAAGTTGCTCATAAAGCCGGACTTACAGCTCCTAATCCAACTCCGGAAAGTATTTACGATTTTGTTCTACCTGAAGCATATGTTCCTAAAAAATTCCCTGATGGTTTACATAATGAAAAAAGTGAACCGAAAAAGCTTATTGAAGCGCTTAACGGAACTCTAAAAGAAGAATTCCGTCGTAATCCTCATACTTATATTTGGGGACAGGATATGGCGAATAAGGATAAGGGTGGAATCTTCAATGTATCAAAAGGTATGCAGCAAGAATTTGGTCATGTGCGCGTTTTTAATGCACCAATTGCTGAAGATTTTATTATGGGTACCGCAAACGGAATGTCCAGGTACAATAAAGATATTCGTATTGTTGTTGAAGGAGCTGAATTTGCCGATTACTTTTGGCCGGCAATGGAGCAATTTGTTGAAACTACTCATGAATACTGGAGAACAAAAGGACAGTTTTCACCCAATATTACCGTCCGTTTAGCTTCTGGTGGGTATATTGGAGGTGGTTTATATCATTCACAGAATATTGAAGGTGCCTTGACAACTTTTCCTGGTGTAAGAGTGGTATATCCATCTTATGCAGATGATGCAGCAGGGCTATTAAGAAGTGCTATTCGTTCTGAGGGGATGACGTTGTTCTTAGAACCAAAAGCATTATATAATGCCCCAAAAGCCGCAACACCAATACCTGAGGATTTTGAAGTTCCATTTGGTAAAGCCAGAATAAGAAGAGATGGTAATGATTTAACCATAATAACATATGGTAATACAACACATATGTGTGTAGAAGCAGCCAATAAACTTTCTGAAGAAGGTGTTGGAGATATTGAGGTAATTGATTTAAGATCTTTAGCTCCTTTGGATGAAGAAACCATTCTAGCATCAATTAAAAAGACCTCTCGTGCAATGATTGTTCACGAGGATAAAGTCTTTGGAGGATTTGGTGGCGAAGTTGCTGCAATAATATCTGAATTAGGTTTTAAATATTTAGATGCTCCAATTAAAAGAGTGGGATCTGAATTTACTCCTGTTGGTTTCAATCGTATTTTAGAAGCAGCAACGCTTCCTAATACAAATAAAATTATTGAAGCTGCTCGTGACCTTTTATCTTTCTAATGTCTAAATCGTAATACAATGAAAAAAATAGGAATATTTTATAGCTTCAATTCTGTAAAAACAAAGCAACAAGTTCATAAAATGATACAGCATTTAGGTGAATCTAATATTGAAGAGGTTAATGTTGAAGATGCTACAGAAGAAAAATTCATGTCATTTTCAAATTACGTATTAGCCGTTCCAACTTGGTTCGATGGAGAATTACCAAATTATTGGGATGAATTTCTGCCATCTGTTGAAGATGATTCCTTAAAAGGTAAAGTATTTGCGATTTTTGGTGGTGGAGATCAAAAGGGATATCCGGAAAATTTTGTAGACGGTATTGGTATTTTAGCTGATTTCATCGAAGACAGAGCTGGCGAAATTGTTGGGTTCACATCTATTGAAGGTTATGAGTTTGAAGGTTCAAGGGCACAAAGTGGTGATCAGTTTGTAGGATTAGCAATTGATATTGAAAATCAAGCAGCTCTTACAAATGAAAGAATTGAAAAGTGGGTTAATAGCATAAAAAAGGCATTTAAATAATTTTTTGCATTGAATTAATTTATTTCAATAAGTAATTTTTAAGGCTATACAAGTTTTGTATAGCCTTTTTTTATGCATGTTAATTAATGACCTTCTATGTTGTAATCCAAATTTTAGAATTTACTTCATTAAATATTTAATTTATATACCGAATGGTTCTTGCCACTTGGTTTGAATCTGTTTATCATTTTGCATTGCCTTTAATCTATCTGTATATTACCCGATTACAATTTTATTAATTTAAAAATTTTAGTCTATTATACTAACATAATGTATCGCATGAGATTTTAATATTTCGTGGGATACTATATTGGCAATCAAAAGCATTGATTTATAAAACTAACACTATTCTATACATTCCTTATTAATATATAGAATATCAGATACTTATCGTATCAATCTACAATGAAAATTTTACAAAGATAGTTTGCGTAAAAGTATTTAAGCGTAAAAAAGTAAAATACTCCTTGAGTACACTGTAAGAGTAGCTTATAAATAAAAACTAAAATATTCGACACTAATGATAAAAGTTACATATGTAACTAAGGTTGCATGTTTGTATTCAAATTTAAACAAATTAATTAGTTTACATATGTACATTATAGTTTATATGTAACAAGTAAGGGTAGGGGAGTATGATTCAAATAAATCAAATATTAGTTACTATTGGAAACGAAAGAAAATCTTTGATTTATTCCCTAATAACAATTTTAAACAAAATATATAAATATCACATTACCAATGTATTAAAGACTTATATTAAAGTTATATTTTAATATTCTCCATGATAATGTGATGATTGGCAATTATAAAGGCATTAAAAGATCGAGATATGCCCATAGACTATTGAATACCAGTATTATAAACCACTCAACTAAAGTATGTATTCATAGTGATAATATGTTTTGGTCATAATGTTAATATATAGGGATTTAGCAAGAAAAATAAAACCTGTATCTATGTTATAATGTACTTATAATATCAGTATCAATAGGATTTATTTAATCCATAAGTAATAGATAATGAGTAATATAATTTCATTATATAAAGTATTAATTTCCTATTTAAAGTAAATACTTTATATTCCTTATGAATAAATAATAAAATAGATAGTATTACTTCCATAATAAGAGTTTTTCACATATAGTAAAGTTGCATAATGTGAAATTATATTTTACATTTGTATAAATGGATTGTTTATTGTTATAATATACAAATGTAACCTGTTATTAAGATTAACCTAACTGTTGTTACATTTGTATCAATAAAAGTAATGCGAGCTAAATCAATTTACAAATGAAACAGAGACTACAAACTCTACTTACAACGGAAAAAATTGCTTCATCAAAGTTTGCTGATTTATTAGGAGTAAACCGCTCTAGTATTTCACATTTACTTTCAGGTAGAAATAATCCAAGTTTGGATTTTTTACAAAAAGTATTGATTAAGTTTCCTCATATAAACCCGGATTGGTTATTATTAGGACAAGGTCCAATGCATAGAAATAATGCACAATCAAAAATTAAATCATCATTACCTTCTAATACACTTCCATTTAATGATATCATTATTGAAGAAAAAGTTAAAGAGAATCAATATAAGCCAACAATACAGACTAAGGAACCTAAGAATGAGAAAAATGAGGTTTATTTGGAAGAGGATGAATCGGTGAGCGATATAAAAACGGCTATAAAAACAACGGAAAATAATAAAAGGGTTGATAAAATTGTTTTCTTTTATTCAGATAATTCCTTCGAATCTTATTATCCTAACAAAAGCGATGCATAGAAAAGCATTAAGAACATCGAATATATGTAACAGGGACTTATTAAAATAGTTAATATCATATTAATAGTAAAATTTTTATCCTATAATCATTTATCTATATAATGCTTGGTCATTACATAAATCTTGTTTGTAAGTTATGTTTTTTGGTTTAGTAATAAAATATTGACATTCCCTTCAATTTATCTATATTTGTCTGATTTAAAAAATGCATTGTTTACATGTGTAAATCAATTACAATTCGTTATTACATCATTCATTTATGAAGAAAAAAGTTGAATTATTTACTGTCACTAAAAATCGACGTATTAATCAGGAATATATGATATTGCATGTTGCAAGTAAGAATAAACTCCCTGATATAAAACCTGGACAGTTTGTAGAAATAAAGGTGGAAAATGGACCTAATACATTCCTGCGTCGTCCTATTTCAATCCATGAGGTCGATGAAGAAAAGAATGAGATTTTATTGCTAATTCAGGAAGTTGGTGAAGGTTCCAGGCTTTTGGCAAAATTAAAGGTTGGTGATCCATTAGATATGGTTTATCCCTTAGGAAATTCCTTTTCACTGCCAGCAAAAGGTAAAGTCTTATTGGTTGGTGGCGGTGTTGGCGTGGCACCAATGTTAATTTTAGGTAGATTATTAAAAGAAAACGGAGCAACTCCATACTTTCTATTAGGCGCTCGTACAAAAGAAATTTTAATGGATTTAACTCCATATAAGCCATATGGACCTGTTAGTGTAACTACTGAAGACGGTTCTTTTGGTCATAAGGGATTTGTTACAGATCATACATTAATGAATGACGAAATTAATCAATTTGATTTAGTTTGTACATGTGGTCCTGATCCCATGATGAGAGCTGTGGCAAATAAAGCGAAATTAGCAGGTATTAAATGTGAAGTATCACTTGAAAACCTTATGGCATGTGGATTTGGAGCTTGTTTATGCTGTGTTGTAGATACAAATGAAGGAAACAAATGCACTTGCACTGAAGGTCCGGTTTTTGACATAAATGATTTAAAAGGATGGTAAATTTAGCAGTTGATATAAATGGGTATTCTCTTAAGAATCCTGTAATGACAGCCTCTGGAACATTCGGTTTTGGAGAAGAATATGAAGATTTTATTGATATTGATGCTCTGGGAGGTATCGTAGTAAAGGGAACTACATTACATCATAGAGAAGGTAATCCATACCCTAGAATGGCTGAAACGCCATCCGGAATGTTAAACGCTGTAGGTCTTCAAAATAAAGGAGTAGATAATTTTGTAAATAATATTTACCCACGTATTAAGCATTATAATACAGGAATTTTTGTAAATGTTTCTGGATCTGCGATTGAAGATTATGTTGAAACAGCTGAAAAAATTAATGATCTTGATAATATTCCTGGTATAGAATTAAATATTTCATGTCCTAATGTTAAAGAAGGAGGTATGTCTTTTGGAGTACATTGTCCTTCTGCAATTGCAGTGACCGAAGCGGTTAGGAAAGTTTACAAAAAGCACTTAATGGTGAAGTTATCACCTAATGTTACAGATGTAACCGAGATTGCAAAAGGAGTTGAAGGTGCCGGTGCTGACTCTGTGTCTCTTATAAATACACTTTTAGGTATGGCAATAAATGTTGAAAAACGTACTCCTGCTTTATCAACAATTACAGGTGGTTTATCAGGTCCATGTATTAAACCAGTTGCAGTAAGAATGGTTTGGCAAGTATATAATGCAATAAAAATTCCGGTAATAGGAATGGGTGGTATAATGAATGCTAATGATGCTATAGAGTTTATGCTGGCAGGAGCTTCTGCAGTTCAAGTAGGGACAGCAAACTTTATTGATCCGGAGGTTACAATAAAAATCATTAAAGGAATTGAAGAATATATGAATAGGCATGGAGTTACAGATGTAAACGAACTGGTTGGTGGTATGTTAACTCAGTAGATTATTAAAGAAAAGAGTTAATTACTATATATAAATTTTGAATCAAATTTGTAAATAATTATTATTAAAGGGGGATCTTATCGATCTCCTTTTTTATTTATTTCCCATTTTTTTCAGACTGAAATACTTGTATTGTGCATAATATTAGTACAAATATACTTTCATCTGAATCATTTAATGCTAAAATCAATGAATTTAGAAGACAATTCAGTGGTGTCACAGGTATAAAATTCTTCCTTTATAGACTTACTAAAATCTATGCATAATTAACATATTTACAGCATAGACCCAAAATTAATGGGTGATCCGGTGATCCGGGTGATTCGGAACTTGCTTAAGTATTTATATACAAAAAAAGGAGACCTAATATAGTTCTCCTTTGTATTACTAGTGATTCAGCTGGGGTTCGAACCCAGGACCCCATCCTTAAAAGGGATGTGCTCTACCAGCTGAGCTACTGAATCTTTCCCTTATTTTTGAGGATGCAAATATATGTTTTATACATTATTGAAACAAATATATTTTGTTTTTTTTGTTTGAAAATTAATGATTAAAATATTAATCTATTTAACCCCAGTTTCTTAATTGATCATTTTCTTTTGATATTACATTTATTATTGGTCTAAAATTATTCCTAATGAACCCCCATCTTTCAGGAAATTGCTTAATTAAAAGGTTAATTTTAGTTTTATTCTTACTAATAGAGTCTGAAATTGCTGCTGGAGTAATGGATCTTTCCATAGCTTGTCCTACATTAAAACTTGTTAGATTTAAACCTTGTTGTGAAATTAGTAATGCATGTTTCTCAAGTTTATCTAATAGTTCATGTGCTTTTTGAAGTCTGGGTGGTATTTGATAATTTACATCTGTATTCAATCTTTCACTCTTTGTATTTACATATGTAATATATTCCTTTTCGATTAGGACTTGTTTATTTTGCTGTATATAAGATGCCAGCACTTTTACATATTCAATGGCATCATTAATAGCAATTTTTAAATCTGAAAATTCACCCTTAAATGATATTATTTTTTCTAAGGCTTCTTTTGAGTAAACATAATTAAGTCCATCAGATTTGCAATATTCCTCAAGGGTTGACTGTGCCCAACCAATAATCAATTTTTGTAAGCCATCAATCTTAACCAATTCACTATCACTTTTAACCTGCTGTTTTATAATCTGTTGAGATTTAAGAGTGAACCTCATAAGTTTTTCTTCCTGACTCCAGTACATCTTTGAACAAGATTTAGCTGAATTCGATATCAAATGACCAATAATGGTTTTGTTTTGAGTGCTCATTTTTGCCTTTTGATGATGAATTCCAAATTGATCAATTTCATTCTTAAAATAAACAAATACCAAGTCACGCTTTGAATTGTTTTGTTGTGGTATTGAAATGAGTAATATTAAATGACTGTGTTCGTCAAATATATTTAATTGCTTTTGATCCGATTCGAGCATTTCAAACGGAATTTGTGACTTACTTAACCATTTATATTGAATTTTTTCTAATTGAATTTCATGAAGTCGATCGTTAACATCACTGACGTTTATTTCTTGTTCAATTAATTGATTATTCCTATAAGTTAAGCTTATCCCTGATAATATATTTGTAGAATAATCAGTGTTATATATACCTACAATTCTTTCAACTCCAAGCACCATATCACTAATATGCTGCAGAATCGAAGTGAAGTAATTTAAATATAATGACTGATTAGATATGAGCATGTTATATCATTTACAATCTACAAATATAACTATTTAAGCAATTACTTAAGTTTAATTTCAGTTAAACTTAAGTCTGTATTAAGCATTATTTAATTACTTAAATTCAGGTTAAGCATTAAAAATATTACTTAAATATCACTATTACAATATTATATAGAAATATATTTGTGTTATAGCTTTACGAACATCAATAATAAACTAAAAATATTTAAGTAATGAATACACTAAAATTAAGTATAAATTTATGGTTTTTCCAGTTGACTGAAATGTGTGTTGACTGGTTTATGAACCTGTTTGCAGATCCTGAATACTATTGGACAGAAGAAACACTCCCCGAAAAGCACCCTGAAGAAAGAATCATTATAAATGATATACATAAAAAGACGCCTATAAATGAGATCTCATTAAAACGGACAGAATTAAGCGATAATAGATTATCAATTGAGTATGTAGTAAAAAAGATACAGAAAATGAATAAGCTATTTTCTCTTTATATTTCACTATTAAAACGATTAGTGAATCCTATCTGTAATACGATATTTTGTAATTATCTTTACAATATTATTAAATCTTCAAAATTGATATCACTAAAAATTTTCAAGATGAAATTGGTTCGATTTGGTTATATTTGACCAAAATATTTTAAGATGATTCGATACCTATTTGCAATTTTTTTCATATTAAGCATTTCAGTTACAGCCAAAGCAAATATTCAACTATCAAACAATTCAAGCATCTCAGTATTAACCTGCTCTGCAGGTGATGAATTATATTCAGCTTTTGGTCATTCAGCAATAAGAATTTTTGATTCCAAAAACAACATAGATTTAGTATTTAACTATGGGACTTTTGATTTTGATACTCCTAATTTTTATTTGAAGTTTGCAAATGGTAAACTAAACTACATGTTAAGTGTGTATGACTTTAAACACTTTTTACCATCTTATTTTAAGGAAAACAGAAGTGTAACGGAACAAATACTAAATCTTAATCAGAATGATAAACAGCATATATTCAATGCTTTATTAGAAAACTATAAGCCAGAAAACAGGCTATATAAGTATGATTTTTTCTTTGACAATTGTGCAACAAGGATATTTAATATTATAAATAATCATGTTGAGAATGAAATTATTTTAAATTGTAACGATAGTATTGGACACGAATCTTCATTTAGAGATTATATGTTTTATTATTTAGCATCATCTCCTTGGATTGACACAGGTTTAAATACAATATTAGGTTTACCTGCAGATGATATAGCATCATTAAAAGAATCTACTTTTCTACCAAATTTTCTTTTTTATGTTTTAGATGGTGCAACCATAAATAATAATCAAAATTCTTATTCACTTGTAAAAGAAACAAGATACTTACTAAAGCAAGATTTATCCCAAATATCTAAAAAATCAATTGCTCAACCAGGATACTTATTCTGGGGACTTTTAATTTTTATCATTTTACTTAGTTTTTTTAATAGACTCAAAAACTTATTTAACATTGTAGCACATGTTTTATTTATTGTACCTGGAGTAATAGGAATTCTTATTACTTATCTATGGTTTATAACGGATCATCAGGTATGCGGTAATAACTTGAATATTCTTTGGGCGTTTCCCTTTGCAATTTTACTGGTAATTATCAATTTTAAAAAGAAACTTCATCAAATAATTCTCTCTGTATATATAGCATTATTAATAATTTTTATTGTTGGATGGTACTGGATTCCTCAAGCTTTTCCGAATGCAACTTTACCATTTTCAGTGACTCTACTTTATATTTGTACGCTTTTATTAAAAAGAAATCACCAAATAAGCATTGGTAATTCTAAAAATTAATCACTACCTTATTATTAGAGTTTTTTATATTCATCACACGTTAATATTTATATGTAAGTATAACATATACAGACTATTAAAACAAAAGAAAGAAATAAATTGACAATTGATTTTGAAAATCAAAATTAAACCTTATCGTACAATTAATTGCATATTTAGTAGTTTTATGTAATTTTGTTGAAAATTAGAAGATTAATGACATTAATATATAAGATAAGTATAGCGCTTTTCAGCGTTATTATTTTTAGTATATCAAACCTTATACAATTTAAATCAGGTGAATCATTTGGTGGTGATTTTATTCCTCCAAAACCTACTGTTAGTTCTTACCATATTTCCAATGTGTTTTCTGATCACAAGGAATTTGAAATCATTGATAAAAATGTCGAAAGGTTTTTAATTTGCAATGAATTAGCGGGAGCTTCTTTAGCTATTGCTAAAGATGGTAAAATGGTTTTTGCAAAGGGATATGGTTATGCTGACAAAGAACATTCCCTTTCGGTTCAACCCTATAACTTGTTTAGAATTGCCAGTGTATCCAAATTAATTACCGCAACAGCAGTGATGAAACTTGTTGAATCAAATAAATTGTCTCTAGAGAGCAAGGTTTTTGGAGAGAATGCCATATTAAATGATTCAATCTACCTTTCATACAAAGACAAAAAAGTTGAGGATATAACAGTAAGACAATTACTTAATCATACTTCAGGATGGACCAACAGATGGGGTGATCCAATGTTTATACCTTCTGTTATTAGTAAAAGGATGAATATACCATATCCGGTAAAAAGTGAAGATATAATTCAATTTATGCTTCAAAAAAGATTGCATTACCCACCTGGGACCTATTGTTCATATAGTAATTTCGGATATAGTATACTTGAAAAAGTAATTGAAAAAGCATCTGCAATGAATTACGAAATGTTTGTAAAAACAAATATTTTATATCCTTTGGAAATATTTGATATGCAGATTGGGAAAAGTTACCCATGGGAACGTCTGGATCTAGAGGTTAAATATTATGAACCAAAAGATAGTTACCTTGTTCCGAATCATTTAGGAGGAGAAGAGATGGTTCCTCGATGTTATGGAGGTAATGATATTGAAACATTAGGTGCTGCAGGAGGATGGGTTAGTTCATCAACAGATTTATTAAAACTTATTGTTGCTATTGATGGTTTTAATGAACCTGCAGATATTCTTTCGGAAGAAAGTATACATGAAATGACAAGAACTGATTTTGTAGGAGGAAATCCTTTAGGATGGCGTGGAATTAGAAAAGGAAAATATTGGTATAGAACAGGAACTCTGGCTGGTACTTCAGCGTTAATTATGCGGAAAGATAATGGCATTGAATATGTAATAGTATTTAATTCAAGTTCATGGAAGGGACCAGAATTTGCCAACGATATTAAGTATATGATGGATAAAACGCTGTCAAAAATTACAGATTGGCCTGAATATGATTTATTTACTTTAAATAATCGAGATAAAACTCACCGCAAGTCTACAATATTCTAAAACTTTTATCAATTCTATTTGTTTGCCCATATACAAAACTGGAATTAAATTTTGATTTCTAATCGTTTACATTTAGTTAAATAAGGATAAGATGGATATTGAGTTGTTCAAAATAACAGAAATGCCTTTTGGTGTTAGGAATAATAGTAACCAACCAAATATCGACCTTTATAAATATTTAAAGGAAGAAGGTATAAGGCAAATGGTTAATGATCATTATGAGTTATTAATTGAAAGCAATATAAAAGATATATTTCCTCCCAAAGGAGAATTACTTGAAGGAGCGAAAAAAAGATCTGCTGATTTCTTTATTCAACGATTAGGAGGCCCTGAATATTACAAAATGACACGTGGCAATCCAATGTTAGCTAATCGACATCTACCGTTTAGTATTTCACCAAAAACAAGAATAGAATGGCTAAAGTGTTATCGAGAGGTACTTTCGAAAATTAAAAATGTTCCTGATGATATTATTTTGGATTTCTGGAAATGGCTTGATCAATTCTCAAACTGGATGGTAAATCAATATGATCAATCAGACTTTAAACTTAAGTTTTCAATCCCTCAAAAAAAATAGTATTTAATGATTTGTTCCTCAGTTATTATGAGGAATTGAAAATACATAGATTGTCTTATAGTTGATATTATGTTATTTTAATGTATATAAATATATCCGACCTAAGCCGGATATATTTATAATTTTATTTTAAGTTTTTAAGTCTTTCGTCAATACTATTATATTTATCCATCATTTCAAATCGATAATATAAAGTTTTTAAACTTTCCAGTACAGCAACTTCATCTGGTTTAATTTTCAAACTTTTTTCAAAATACGGTAGAGCTTCTTTAAATGTTTTTTCAGCTACCTCTTTTTTGGCTTCATACTTTTTATAATCAGTTTCAGCATTTGCCAGATTCATTTCTTCAACTCCTTTATTAAAGTATAATACTCCAATATTATACAGCGCATTAAAATAAGCTGAATCTAATTCTAAACATTTCTTATAGTCAACCAATGCTGCCTCTAAATTCTTTTTATTGTCATATAAAGCAGCTCGTGCATAAAACATTGAAGGATTTGACTGATCTTTTTCAATAGCTTTATTTAAGTAGTTTAATGCATTTTCATCTTGTTGTGTAACCAAATAATAATTGATAAGTTGTTCAATCAACCTAGCATCTTCAGGATAAGTTTCAAAACCTCTTATTAAATTATCACCCATTTTTGCAGAATCTCCTGAAAATCCATATACCTGGTGTAATAATAAAACAACATCTCCTCCACCATATTTTAAACCAATAGTTTTATTAAAATATTTCTCAGCAGCATCCCAATCCTTTGCATTATAGGCAGCTAAAGCCGTATTATAAATAATAGCAGTATCAACTTTTTCACCTTGAATAGCAATTAAATAGTCGTTTTTATTAAGCTCTAGCAGACTTTCAAATACACTTAAAGCATGTTTAAAATCTTCATTATTAAATCCTTCAACTCCTACATTAGTTAGTTCGTTTCCAAAAAGTAATAACTTTTGACCTATTTCATCTTTGTAGCGACCAATCTGCTTTCCTTTGGCGTTTCCTTTTTTGTCTAATTCAATCGCCTTTTTATAAAAATCAAAAGCTTTTAAAACACCATCCTTATCTTTTCCTTCTTTTGCAAGTCTGGAATATACCTGAGCAGCAACGATGTATGTCTTAGGCCAATCCTTACTTTTTTCATTCTGAACAGCTTCATCTATAGCTTCTTTGGCTTTGTCAACCATATTTTGATCTAATAAGGTTATTGCAGTTGTAACCTTTCCTTTCTGGGCAAATGTCACAGAAAAAGTCAAAACACTAATTAACAGTAAAATAATCTTCTTCATCATATTAAGTTTTATTGTGTGTATTCTTAATCCCTTTAATTCACTCTTTATTATCCTCTCCTAAAGTATTTTCTGGTGCATTATCAGAACCCTGTTCTTCACCATCTGGCAACTCTATAATTTCTTCTTCTTTAAAAGCAGAAACCTTTGCAACAGAAGCAATTTGATCATTATTTCGCAAATTAATAACCTTAACTCCTTGTGTAGCTCTACCTGTTGTTCTTAATTCTGATAGTGCAAGTCGAATGGTAATACCTGATTTATTAATAATCATTAAATCATTATCATCAGTAACATTTTTAATGGTAATAAGAGCACCGGTTTTATCTGTAATCTTCATGGTTTTAACACCCTTACCACCTCTGTTTGTAATACGATAATCTTCAATTTTAGATCTCTTTCCAAAACCTTTTTCCGATACAACTAAAACGTCTTCGTTTTCTATATCTTTTACACATATCATGCCAACTACTTCATCAGTCTTCGCATCCATTGCTATACCTCTTACTCCCAAACCTGTACGACCGATACATCTAACTTTTGATTCATTGAATCTAATAGCTCTACCAGACTTAGTTGCCATTAGAATTTCAGCTTCACCATGTGTTAGTCTTGCTTGAATTAACTCATCCCCTTCTTTTATAGTAATGGCATTTACTCCATTTACTCTTGGTCGAGAATAATCAGCTAATAATGATTTTTTAATGATACCTTTTTTAGTACCCATGATTATATAATGACTATTTACATAATCCTGATCATTCAATTTTTTCACCTTAATGAAAGCTTTTACCTGATCATCACCTTCTATATTTAATAGATTTTGTATTGCTCGTCCTTTGGTATTTTTAGCTCCTTCTGGAATTTCGTATACTTTTAACCAAAAACATCTACCTTTTTTTGTAAAGAACAACATAGTATTATGCATTGTAGCAGGATACAAGTGTTCAATAAAATCTTCATCTCGGGTTGTGCTTCCTTTAGACCCAACTCCTCCTCTGGTTTGTGTTCTAAATTCTACTAACGGTGTTCTTTTAATATAACCCATATGAGAAATAGTAATTACCATTTCATCATCAGCATAAAAATCCTCTGGATTAAATTCCTCCGAAGAATAAACTATTTCAGTTCTTCTTTCATCACCATATTTATCACGAATTTCAATTAGTTCATTAGAAATAATTTCCATTCGAAGATGTTCATTAGCAAGTATATTTTTAAAATTTTCAATTTCCTTGATCAATTCATCATACTCGGCGCGTAATTTATCTTGTTCCAGTCCTGTTAATTGACGTAAACGCATATCAACAATCGCGCGAGCCTGAATATCTGTCAATTCCAATCT
>JBNKGY010000035.1:0-26124 GCA_050290065.1 Marinilabiliaceae bacterium | reverse complement strand
TGTACACCAAATATTTATTGCCAGAAAGTTTACCAGACAATTTAGTTTACAAATCACGCCATCTTTTGTGCACAAAAATCTTGTTGAATCTACAAATAATGACAATTCAATTTTGGCTTTAGGTTTTGGTGCCAGGTATAAGCTAACCAATAGACTAAGTGTAAATGCAGAAACCTACATCTCTGACCATGTTGAAATTCCCAATGGTCCAAAATACTATAACCCATTGTCTTTCGGAATTGACCTTGAAACCGGGGGGCATGTTTTTCAGATAATGGTTACCAATGCATTACCAATGCGCGAAGTTGGCTTTATTACTGAAACAACAGGAGATTGGGGAAACGGAGATATTCATTTGGGCTTTAACATATCCAGAACCTTTGATTTGTAAAGAATTGCAGCGATTGCAAATAACATTAATAACAAACATCATGTATTTTCGAATCACCTTAAACTGAATCAAAAGCAAAATTACAAAGGATTACAAGATATTTGAGATGGTTCTCAATGTTTAACTAAAATATAATAAAATGAAATCTATATTTATCCTATTAACTTTGATGGCTCCTTTATTATTAGGTGCCCAAAACTTCAGTACTAAAACCGGCACAGCTAAATTTCACTCTGATGCTCCTCTTGAAGATATTGATGCCATTACCAATCAAATGGTAGGTATTCTTAATACAGAAACAGGAGATCTTACTTTTGCATTACTCATCAAATCATTTCATTTTAAAAAAGCGTTGATGCAGGAACATTTTAATGAAAATTACCTGGAATCTGACAAATATCCTAAAGCTGTATTCAAAGGAAAAATAATAGACCACGATCCAATTACGCTAAAAAAAAATGGCAAGTTAAATATTAAAGTAAAAGGAACACTGACCTTACATGGAGTCACTGAAGAAATAAGTTCTGATGCCACGCTAATTATTAACGATGATAATATTCAGGGAACTGCAAAATTTAGTGTAAAGCCCGAAGATTATCAAATTAAAATACCTCACGCAGTTAGAAATAATATTGCAAAGATAATTGAGGTAACAATTCAGGTTATACTTGAACCTCATGAATAAAATAAAATACAATACAACACAACGCTATGAAAAAGAAACACTTACTCATTGGGATTATTATTATTGGTTTCATTGGTGGTACTATTGGATACCTTCAGTACAATAAACCCCATATTGATTATTCTAAAATTGAAGCAGAAATACGAACTAGTGCCGAATCAATTATTGATGATTATAGATCCGACGAAAAACAAGCCAATAACAAGTATTTAGGTAAGGTTGTTGAAATAACAGGTTTACCTGTGGACTTATCAAAACTCCCCAATGGCAAAGTTTTCATTACTTTAAATGATAATTTCATGGGGATAATATGCCAATTTGATTCAGGTTATGTGGTCAATAACAGCAACTTATTTAATAAATCCCTAAAGGATAAAATACTAACAATTAAAGGACGATGTGATGGTTATTTAACAGATGTCAGACTATCCAAATGTTCTATTATCAATTAATGACTAATTATTAATTCTTAAATTTTATTATTATGAAAACACCTGATTATTTTAAAATCTTTTTAATGTTACTTGTGATGGGAACGTTTATGGCTTGTTCGGATGATGATGATGGAAACAACGAACCGAATGAGATTCTGATAACACAAAGTCAGCTAGATGGTGCAAACAATTTCCTGGATGATTTTACAGGCGGTGCTTTCCCACATGGAGGACCTGATGGAACTACCGGCGATCAAACACTTAGGTATGTATATTCCTCTCTTACCGCACTCTCAGGAACTGTTGATCCAGGGACAATTGTGACGAAAAAGACATTTGCCAAAGATGCCAATGGTAATCCTACGGACCTGTATGTCTCGTTTGTAATGGTAAAAAGAGAAGCAGGATACGACCCTGCAAACAAAGACTGGGAATATATGATGATTCCTTTTGATGACATGAATGATTATATGACAAAACCATTTGGAACACTCCCAAATGTTGGTGCAGCCAACAGAGGTAAATTGACCAATTGTATAAGCTGCCATTCTGGGGCTGGTGGAAGTGATTTTATATTTGTAAATGATTAATAGAAAATAACAGGGCTTTAACTTGAGTTAAGGCCCTTTATTATATTTTTCAGCGACAATTAAGTCAATACCGATTCAACAACAACTTCTCTCGTTTGATCTTCCATAACAGTTATGGAAACATCATATCGATTTTTAGGTAACAGAGACTCAATTTTCTCCGGCCATTCAACAAAGCAATAACTATCCGAATAAAAATAATCTTCATAACCCAGATCAAAGGCTTCCTCTTCTCCTTTAAGTCGATAAAAATCAAAGTGATAAATCGAATCCCCACCTTCAGTATTATACTCATTAACAATAGCGAACGAAGGACTATTCACAACATCAATTACTTTGAGCTTTTCACATAATGCCTGAATAAAAGTTGTTTTTCCGGCACCCATTGAACCATAAAAACAAAAAACTGCAGGTTGATTAAATAACTTTATAAAATCCTCTGCCACATCATCTATTTTATCAATAGACGGAATTAAAAATTTATTCATTATTAAATTGTCCTTGAAAATTTATTTATTCTTTGGAGATAAAATTACATAGGGAATCAACATCTCCTCCATGGATATCCCTCCATGCTGAAAAGTATCTTTATAATAACTCACATAGTGATTATAGTTATTAGGATAAGCAATGAAATCATCATTGGTTGCAAAAATATAACTGGTAGAAATATTCACCTTTGGCAACATCATCTCCTCAGGCTTTTTAGCCTCAAAAACTTCTTTGGCATTATAAACTAGACTTTTACCTTGTTTAAACCGTAGATTCGTATTGGTATTTCTATCTCCAACCACCTTAATTGCATTTTTCACTCTGATGGTACCATGGTCGGTTGTAATAATCACTTTTACATCTTCCCCTTCTAATTTATCTAACAGTTCATTCATTACCGAATGTAAAAACCAGGATCTACTTAGTGATCTATATGCAGACTCATCGTTCGCTAATTCTTTAATCATTTTACTCTCAGTACGGGCATGAGATAACATATCCACAAAATTAAATACCACAACAGATAAATCATCATTTAACATGTTTGGATAATTATCCATCATTTGCTTTCCCGATTTAATATTACTGATTTTATGATAGGAGTATTTTATTTTCTTCCTAAACCTCTCAAAAAAAGTACCAATGAGTTGCTCTTCAAACTGATTCTTACTTCCCTCCTCATGCTCATCTAACCAATATTGAGGGTACATTTGTTTTATTTGTGCCGGCATCAAGCCCGAAAATAGACTATTCCGAGCATATTGTGTGGCTGTTGGCAAAATACTGCTATACAAATTTTCATCTTCCAAACGATAATTCTTTAACAACTCCTGTTTTATCATCAACCACTGATCAAACCTGAAATTGTCAATCACCAGCATCACCACTTTTTCTTCCTTATCAATCAATGGCAGAACAACCTCCTTCATTAATTGATGAGACATCAGAGGCGCATCATCCACATCTCCTGCAATCCAATCAGAATAATTACGCTTCACAAACTTTGTAAATGCATGGTTAGCCTCCGTTTTCTGCATCTTCAATACCTCGTCCATCTCCCCCTTTGTATCCTCTAACTCAATCTCCCAGAAAACCAATTGCTTATATACTTCAACCCAATCTTTAAAACTATAGGAATCGTTAATTTTCAAACCAATTTTACCAAACTGAGTTTGATAATTACTGGTAGTTTTTTCTGCTACTAATCTATGCTGATCAACATGCTTTTTTATGGTTAATAAAATCTGATTGGGATTAACAGGCTTTATCAAATAGTCAGAAATTTTACTACCAATAGCCTGATCCATAATATCTTCCTCCTCACTCTTGGTAATCATCACTACCGGAAGTTCAGGTACAATATTCTTAAGCTGACTAAGAACTTCCAGCCCACTTAATCCTGGCATATTTTCATCTAAAAACATCAAATCAAAATGCTCCTCCTCAATAATCTGCAGAGCATCTTGTCCGTTAGTGGCAGTTTTTACCTGAAATCCTTTTTCCTGAAGATAAAGAATATAAGCTTTTAACAAATCAATTTCGTCATCAACCCATAAAATATTCACTTTGCTCACATTCATCATATCTCTCTTATTTTCAATAGTTAGCGTTGTAAAAATTCTGATAAACCGGATAAGTATCTTCATTTTTCAAACGAAAGAAATTATCCTCTGTAATAGCCCAAAGGTAGGGTTGCATTCTTCCAATCTCTCTCATCAAAAAGCTATCTGCTTTCACTACATTCAAATATTCTTTGGCCTCAGCAGCACTTTCAAAACCTTTCACTTTCACGTACAAATACCCCATTCCTTTGGCTCCGTACTCCACCTCCAGGTTTTTATCCTTTACGCTTTTTGTGTAATTCGTAAATACTGTACCTGTACGCTGTATATTTATTCTCCCCTTACGAAATAATATTAAAGCACTGTGAGGACCATCCTTTTTTATAAATTCTACTAATGGCTTCTTTTCCTCTGGTACAACATCTGTTCCACTTTCAACAGGAACCGGAGAAACAACCTCCTTTTCTATTGGTTCTGAAACTATACTATCTCTAGTTAAATCTTCTGCTGCAGCATTCGGCGTCTCTTTGCTTTGAACTGTTTCTTCTTCGGGTTTCTTTTCAGTTGTTATCTTCATCTCCCTAATCACTGAAGAATCAGTTTCCGTTTTCGTCTTCACTTTTTCAATATGAATACTTTCCGGTTCCTTTTTAAAAGCATCTGCTGATAAATAATTTTCTTTGAAAAACTCTTCATATCCGATTTTATCTCCTGATGAAAGTAAAAACTCCAGATTCTTGTTATGAATTACATATAATTGATAATACTGAATATTATCTACTTCAAATATATCCTCACGTTCTCGTAACGAATAGTAGTAATCAAGTGCTTCTATCCTGTTATTAAATCCATTCACTTCAAAAACAGGTGAACCATCAGGAAGTTTAGAACTTTTCATTTCATAATCCTTCAATAAAAACTTTGAAAAGTTATAATCAGCAATATTAAACTTCAGTCGATTCAAGTCAGCTTCCTTATTAACTAATAGAATTAAACCATGAGTTGACTTATTATCAACGATGTAAGATGTTGGAACAGCAATTAATGAATCAACAATTCCACTTTTCTGGTTCTCTAAGGCAAGTTCTTTAGATCGCACAGCAATCAAATTAGAACTAACAGGACCTTTCACAGGAGTACGCCCCTGATTATACAGGTTCAACATTTTAATAGCAACTGGTGTAACATCACTATCCGGATAATCATCTTTTACTTCCGTTAGTTCGGAAACAAAACCAGTTAAATCACCTGATTTAGCGTAAGATAAACCTGCTAAAAACTTAAACTTAGGAATCAGCCTATTTTCTTCATCTATTTCTTTTGCCCTTTTATAATTTTCAACTGGAGTTACAAAATCATTGAATAAATAATTGGTATACGCTTGCTCATACAAACGCTCCACTTCCTGAATTTTTGCCTCTCTCTTTTTAAAGAAATCGGGATCATTTAAGAATGCTGTAAATTCACCATCTGGAAATTTACTTACCAGCATGTTACGAATCCTTTGCATACCCATATTATCATCCTGTATTTCATAACACAAGTATAAATTCATCAATACATCTTCAAGGTATTTGCTATCATGGAATCTTGTTAAAACTTGATTAAATACCTCAATCGCTAACGGTATATTCTGTAATTCATCTTTATAAATAATTCCCATTAGCACCAGACTTTCTTCAATAGCATCATCCGATTTCTGAATAGCATCCTCTGTAAGTGGTAACTCTTTTAAATAGGTATTTGCACTTAATGGATTATTATCCTTGGCATCTATTATGGCCTGTAATCCACTATCTTCCTGTTGAATAGAATCATTATCCTCAGAACCATTTTTTGGAAAAGCCATATCTGGATTTCCGGGTTCTCCCGGCATCATTACTTCTTCTAAAACAACTTCCTTATTTGCTCTACGCCAGTTATCTTCTAACTTACGACGCCCCCATCGTTTTTCAAACTCCAGCTTACCCATCCCAACAGAGTTCATATTATAAAAATACCATTGTCCACCTTGTTCCTGGTTATTAACCTGACTATAGGAGTTGTTCATGTATAAGTCTCCTTGACTGGCTAATTGCTGCTGTTTTTGTTCCTCTTTTTGTCGGTCTTTTTCGGCTTCAATTAATTGATTAATATATGCCATCATTTCACTCTCCGGCATTTTTGCAATTCTTTGCAAGCTATCTTCCCGCTCAACGGTATTAATATGAGTTACCAGATCCTGCAGGCTTTCATGCAAATCTGCAATACTATCATAGTCTGCGAATGTTTCATCCAGATTGGTCATGGCTGAATCAAGATAATAATAGGATGGTCTGTACTCTGGTCTTTGATAATAAATGTTGGCCAACTCATAAAATGATAATCCCTTTTGATAATTGTTATTGGTGCTTTTTTCTACCGAGGTCAATAAATTATCAATAGCCGGTTTCTCCTGTTGCTCAGCCTTATAAGCCATTGCTAGTGCATAATAAATCTGATCTTCATATTCTTTATTACGCTTATCTCTCAGCAATTTCTTAATCTCTTTTTGTACGGCTGCCAGTCCACCCTCACCAAACATTACACTGGCACGATTAACCTTTGCATTAAAAGCCATTTCGTAAGGTGGATTTAATCTGATCACATCTTTATAGGCTTCTGATGCCTCCTGATAACGATCCAATACATGGTAAACCTGAGCTAACACAAAAGTAAACCGAAGCCTGTAGTATTTTGACCAAACTCCATTAATGGCATCCTGAAGAAATGGAACTGCTTCAGCATATTTTTTTTGTCTCAAATAATAATCAGCATAAGTTGCAGCAAATAATCCGTATAATCCTTCCGGAGCTTTACCCTCTATTCCATAATTATCCAGCAGCAATTTGGCTTTTGCGTAATCTTCCAGTTCAATAGCAGCTCTTGCATTGTAAATTTCTGCTTCTGCCCATTCGGAACCCGGCTGAAACTCACGAAACATAAAGGCAAAACTTTGCTGAGCCAGATAATATTCGTGCTTATAGAAATGCGCCTTCCCAATCATTAAATAGGCATTATCAACCCATTTATTAAATTCATTCTGATTCAAAAACTTTTGATACTTCAGTGACTGGTCTCCACTTCGCTTTTTAGGTTTCTTGCGTATCGAATGTGTTTTTACCAGCTTGGATCCTTTTTGTATTGCCCGGTCCATTTGACTTTCCGCAACACTTTTATTGGCTTCCTTAGAATCAGGGAATAACGGCAATATCTGCGTATAGTCATCCTTATTGGATTTCTGAATAGCTTTTATCCCTTCCTTTAAGCTCTCATTTCCGTTAAAAAAAACGTTATAATGAGCAGTAAGATTATGGTAATTCCGACTTAGCCATGTGTTTTTCTTGGTAGAACAACCCCATAAAAAAAGCAGAGCAAGTAAAAAATATATTTTATTTTTAATCATTGGTTCAAATTTAGGCAGCCCTCATCTCAATTAAAACTGCCTTTCAACAAAATTATTATTTCAAAAATCTAAAAATAAGGATAAGCCTCAAACAAATTATTTATATTGCATCCTGATTTATTCAATTAACCAGTATTCAATGACTCTCCTTACACCAAACTTAAATGGTTATTATAAAATTTAAACAACATATAAAATCCTGTAATAATAATAAGTAATAACCGTTCTATATTGATTAGCAAATATATTTGAATTATAAGTGTTTTAAAACTTTTACTCTGTTATTATTTTAGGTAATGAAATTGTTTAATAAATTATCACTATTAAGGTTTAAAACTTTAAAAAATGAGTTTTTATGCCTGCAAAAAATAAAAAGTGACTATTTTTAGAATCTGTTTAGGTTTGTAATTAAAACATTTATGAATCTTTTAATGTCAAAATAAAACATAACAGCCTCTTTGTCTGAGAATTTAAAAGTAAGCTATCAATGAAAATTCATATTGTAGAAGATGACAGGGTATTTAACAAACTCATAGAACGTTCTTTATCCCTAAACCCTGATTTTGTTATTGACACATTTTTTGATGGTGAGTCCTTTTTTAAACAACTGCCCGACAATCCGGATATTGTTACACTGGATCTTGGTTTACCGGATCACACCGGAGAAGAGATTCTTAAACAGATTAAAAAGTTTAATCCTGATATTGAAGTCATTATCATCTCTGGTCAGGACTGCATTACAACTGCTGTTAACTTATTAAAACAAGGCGCATATGACTATATTACTAAAGATGAAAACATAAAAGACCGTCTGCAAAACAGCGTTAATAACATACGCAATAAAAAGAAGCTACTTGATGAAATATCCCTGCTTAAAAATGAAATTGCCACTAAATACAATTTTGGGAAAGCTATTATTGGCGATAGCCCGGTAATGAAAGATGTATTTGCTCTCGTTCAAAAGGCAATTAAAGTTCCGAATATTAACGTATCCGTATACGGCGATACCGGTACAGGCAAAGAGTTAATTGCCAAGACTATCCACTACAACTCCTTGCGCAAAAACAAACCTTTTATTGCGGTTAACATGGGAGCTATTCCTCGTGACCTCATCGAAAGTGAATTATTCGGACATGAAAAAGGGGCTTTTACGGGAGCCATCATGACAAAAAAAGGAAAATTCGAAGAAGCCGAAGGAGGAACCATTTTCTTAGATGAGATTGGTGAAATGGACATTAACCTACAGGTGAAACTACTACGTGTTTTACAAGAACGTGAAATTACCCGTGTTGGTGGTAATGAAGTTATTAAAGTGAATACACGAATTATCACAGCTACAAATAAAGACCTGATGGAAGAGGTTAAACTTGGTAATTTCCGCGAAGATTTATATTATAGGTTACTGGGTTTACCCATCCACCTACCACCATTAAAAGACAGGCAGAACGATATCATTACACTAAGTCAATTCTTTTTAAATAGTTTTTGTGAAGACAATAAATTAGAGTCTCTGACCTTTACTTCGCGAGCAAAAAAGAAACTATTAAGCTACAACTTTCCCGGAAACGTTCGAGAACTAAAGGCTATTATTGAACTAAGCGCAGTAATGGCCAGCGACCATCAGATTGATGAAGAAAACATATTGTTTAACTCCACCAATGCCGAGTTAGATATCCTTGCTGAAGAGATGACTTTAAAGGAATACACTGAACGTATTATTCGTCATTACCTTCGCGAGTATGACAACAATGTACTTAAAGTTGCTAAAAAGCTCGATATCGGAAAATCAACCATCTACAATCTAATCAAACGAGAAAAACAAAGTGACATTTAGTCATTTCAATTAAATATCAAATAGTTGACACCTTGAATTAAACATTTGGGCGTTACCCTCCTTGCAACCTGCAATGTTCAATTGATAATTTTCAGGTCGGGTCAGGCTTTCCGTTACTACTCCACGCTTGCCTGTCACCACATAAAACTTTTTCTCATCCATTCAATTCTCATCCATCCATTCCAGTTGCACATAATATATCGCTGCGGGGTATCCACTTCAATCCTTAACGCAAATTGGCAATACTCTGAATAAACATTTTTTAACTCCCGAACATGTTTAAAAACACACATATAAACATATCTATTTTTTACTATATGTATATATTTGCAGTTCTATAAATATAGGGAAGTAAATTTCTAACTAAAGTATTAGAAAACTCATGGCAGAAGGGTTTTGAACCCAAACATTGACAAAACAATAAATCCAAACTCAACCACAGATTAGAAATAAAAATTAAGATTTTATATAAAATGAAGTACGTAATTATTGGAGGTGTTGCAGGAGGAGCTACCACTGCTGCCCGATTAAGAAGAATTGACGAGAAGGCGGAAATAATCATGTTTGAGAAAGGGCCACATATCTCGTATGCAAACTGCGGTCTACCCTATTACATAGGTGGGGTAATTAAAGACAGAGAGAAACTTTTGGTACAAACACCGGAATCATTTGGAGCACGATTCAATATTGATATCAGGATATATTCTATGGTTACTTCAATTGATCCCCAAAAAAAGGAAGTAACAATTCAATCCATAAAAACAGGCGAAAGTTATACTGAAAGTTATGACAAACTAGTACTATCCCCTGGAGCATCACCGGTTAAACCCCCAATACCAGGAATTGACTTACCCAATATTTTCACCATACGTAACGTAGAAGACACCGATAAGATTAAGTCTTTTGTAGATGATACAACACCCCGAACGGCAGTGGTTGTGGGAGCTGGCTTTATTGGTTTAGAAATGGCTGAAAACCTGCACCACAGAGGAGTAAAAGTATCCGTTGTAGAAGCTTCATCCCAGGTTATGAATATGATGGATAGCGAGGTAGCAGCCCCATTACATCATCATTTTAAAGAAAAGGAAGTCGGTTTATTCCTTGAAGATGCTGTTAAAGAATTTAAGAAAGTTGATGATTTAATTGAAGTATCATTATCTAGTGGAAGAATTATTCAAGCTGATTTTATTATACTCTCCATTGGTGTAAAACCAGACACAACACTGGCCAAAGAGGCTAGATTAAAAATCGGAAAAACTGGTGGTGTTTGGGTAAATGAATATCTGCAAACATCAGTTGAAGACATTTATGCAGTTGGCGACAGTATTGAATTTCCTCATCCCATAACCAACAAACCAACCATCGCCTTTTTAGCAGGGCCGGCAAATCGACAAGGCAGAATATTGGCCGACAACATGGTTTATGGCCACCACAGAAAATATAGAGGCTCAATAGGAACAGCCATTGCCAAGGTATTTGATATGACAGCCGGTATTACCGGATTAACCCATCGCGCCTTAAAAGCAGAAGGAATTAAACACGATTGTACCATTGTACATGCAGGTTCACACGCCGGGTATTATCCAGGATCCATGCAAATGATGCTAAAGATTAGCTTTGATCCTAAAACAGGTAAATTATTCGGAGGCCAGGTAATTGGTTACAAGGGTATTGACAAGCGATTAGATCTATTGGCAACAGTAATTAAAAATGGAGGAACCATTTATGATCTACAGGAAATTGAACATGCATACGCCCCTCCTTTTAGTTCAGCTAAAGATCCGGTAAACCAAGCTGGTTATAATGCAGAAAATATTATTAAAGGGTTATTTAAACCTTTATCGCCATTCAAATTTCATAAGCGCATTAAAAAAGAATGCTTTGTGTTGGACATCCGTACTCCTGAAGAATATTCAATTGATGCCATAGAAGATTCTGTAAACATTGAACTGGATAAAATCCGTCAGAACATGGATCGCATACCCAAGGACAAAAAGATACTTATTTATTGTGGTGTGGGATTACGTGGCTATGTTGCAGCAAGGATACTAAAGCAAAATGGATTTGATGATGTTTATAATTTATCAGGAGGATTAAAAGTTTATAAACAAGCCATGGCTGAACAATCTAACGCCATATTTTTCACACACGATAAAAAACAAGAAGAAATAAAGGAAGTGATGCCAAAAATTGATGCAAAATCATTAGCCGTAGACGCATGTGGCTTACAATGTCCCGGACCGATACTTAAATTAAAAGAAAGTATTGATGCCATTAAATATGGAGATAGATTAGAGGTAAAAGCAACAGATCCCGGCTTTTTTAATGATGTAGCATCCTGGTGTAAAGTTACCGGAAACCGATTGGTAAATCGCGAAAATAATGCAGGAGAAATTACTGCTATCATCGAAAAATTTAAAAAAGACGAAACAAACAGCACAGTTTCCAAATCTGATGCTGATCATAAAACCATGGTGGTATTTAGTGACGACATGGATCGTGCATTAGCATCGTTTGTTATTGCCAATGGAGCTGCGAGTATGGGTAAAAAGGTTACCATGTTCTTTACTTTCTGGGGTCTAAATGTTATTAAAGACGTTAACAGACCAAGGGTTAAGAAGGATATGATGGGCAATATGTTTGACAAAATGATGCCCGGACATGCCGGAAAACTCAAACTCTCAAATATGAATATGGGAGGAATGGGACGTCGTATGATGAAACTTCGTATGAAAGATAAAAATGTAGATGCCCTTGAAACTATGATACAACAAGCTCAAGAAAGTGGCATTAACATGATTGCCTGCCAAATGAGTATGGATATTATGGGCGTACATAATGAAGAATTGATTGATGGCGTTCATATTGGAGGGGTAGCAAATTACCTCGAGGAAGCCGAGCAATCCAATTTGAATTTGTTTATTTAATTAACAACCCACCTTATACATAGACTAGGCAACATCCTTAAGTTCAACAAGTTGTTTATCGAGGAATTTAATTCGTTTTTGTTTGAATGCCATTTGGTTTTACTCAAATAGTTCCATGTTAAATTCCTCTTTTTTAGTAACCATGTTGTAATATATTATTGCCTGTTTTCTAGCCATTGCAGATTTTGCTGCTTTGGGACCAATTCTAGATTTCATTCTGCGATAACAATCACCTAAAGCGTTATTGCTTCGATGAAGACTATTTACTGCATGGATTAATGCTTTTTTTACTATATGTTTCTTCTTGGGTAAATGGCTAGTTATAATCTTACCTCCTGAAATTTTATTGTGAGGAGCAAATCCGATCCATGAACTAAATCTATTAGCTGTTGGAAATTTTGATAGGTCACTTCCTATTTCTGCAAATAGTGTTAATGCTGTATCATCACTAAAACCATATATTTGTATTACATCAACGTCTAATATCCTTTTTAAGAATGGGTAAATGCTAAAGCTTAATTGATTGTTGCCAGCATTTTTTTTGACTGAATCTTCTTTTAAGTCGGTTATATCTCCGTCGGTATATTTTGCAGCAATGAGCTCCAATTGTTCTTGGATTTTCATATCGCATTCAACAGTCTGAACTTGAAGAAAAAAGTAATATTCTGTAATTTGCTTAAGTTCAAAAAGGCACTCCTCTCGACAAAAACCATCCAGCGATTTGAGTATATGTTCTCCCGGGTTTTTACTTTAAGGTGTATTAGCTTGATCAATTCTTCCGGGCGTCGTTCTCCTGCATTTATTGCTTCAATTATTTTGAACGCGCTTACAGTGGTCTATTCACTCAAAACAATAATAAGTTTAATATTCATAGTATTTAGAGCCTTGGTCATTTTGTTGATGGCAATTGTTTTACTGCTGTTCACGCTTTTCTGTGTTGGACAAATTCCCGGAGGGTACGAACCGGCTCCTCAGGTTGAAAACTATTTGATCATAAACCGCAAGTATGCAAGCGCATTATCCAGTGTGCATCACATTCATCTGTTTTCTTTCCTGTAACATTTTTAACATGGCGAGAGTTGCCCCAATATACTTCAAACCCATATTCTTGCATGACAATAAACAATTGCTTCCAGTACACACCAGTGCTTTCCATAGCCACAGTTTCTATTTTACATTCCTTTAGCCAACAGGCAATCTCCTTTAAATCACTAGTAAATGCACCAAATGTTCTAATAGCATTCTCAGCCCTATTTTCAGGTACACTAACGACATAGTCTTTACTTGAAATATCAATACCTGCAGCATTAGGATTTACAATAATAAATTCGTTTAGGTTCTTCCTTTTAATATTCTTCTTTTTCGTACTTTTAGCCATCTTTTAATCTTTAAGTTTTAGGTTGATGTGCCCGGTTGACTAATCTTAATTTGGTGGTCTACCTTACGATTTCTAAACAATCAATTATCGGATTACCTTCACTGAGAAATGCAATTTTATTACGGTGGTAAATCCGGTCTCTACTGCACAGCACCTCGAACTTAATGTATTTTTACAAAAGGAAAAAGCCGGCTTATAGGGGGGAGTGAGTTCGACAAAAATTTTGGATTCAAGTTAATATCTTCAACTCAATAGTTACAAAAGCTGCATTAGAAATAGGGCAGCCTTTTTTGTATGTATAATTCAGTATATCAAAGTATGCAATTGTGCAATGGCAAAGGTTTTTTTGCCGAATTGTAGGTTCATCGAGCAACAACTCGTTTGTTTTACATTAAATCCTTTCAGCATTATTAATAAAAAAAGAACAATGAAATAGTTCAATTAGAATCAAAAATAAGCAAAGTTTATAGCCATAAGTAGCACCCTATCAAATATCAATTGAAAGTAATTAGTATCCTAAACGAGTTTAGCAATTGATGGTTATTACTATCAAAAGTACAATGATGAATTAAATAAACATTTAATATCAATACATTTTTTAAAACCTTTTTTTGATTAATAAGTATAAAACACCTACATATTTATTTATCATATAATAAAAATATTTTTAAAAATGAAAAACTTATTTATGCTAGTTAACCTGGCAATGATCTCAATTACATTAATGGCACAATCCATAGAAATCGATAACGTTAAACGCTCTCGTTTTAATGGAGTAAATCCAATTTTCACTGGCAAAGACATGAAAGTAGAGGGATATTATACCTACTATATGGTTGAAAAACAAGACAAGGGAGTACGTACATTCGAGTTTTCTATTACAAACAATAACTTAACCGATGTAAAGAAAATCCAGGTTGATATTCATAAATGGGCAAATATTAATAACACTATATATAATGGAAAAAACTTCCTGATTTCCTGGGATGACGTCAAGAGTAAAAAAATGGTATTTAATATCATTTCAATAGATGGAAAAACAATTGCAAAAAGAGAAGTAACTGTTGAAAAAAGAAGACTCGCTGCAAGTACCGTTTACGCCTGTAATGATGGAAGCGGCTTCTATATTTTAACTCCTGAAAGCCCTAAAGGCAATATAAGAGGTTACTCTTTGGAAAAAGTAAATAATAAACTTGAAAAAATTTGGGAAAAGGTTGATATCCCACAAAAAGGAGCAAAGGAAGTAGAAGATTTAATTAATGCTGAAGATCGTTTGGTAATATGGGAAAACTATAGTCCAACAGGAAATCCGAACAAGATCACTCCTCAATTAGTTGCAATTGATAGTAAAACTGGAGAAACTATATACATTAACGAATGCTATGATGGTGTTCATACGGGATTATGCAACAAATTACGTTTGGATAATGATGGAAGCGTGATTATTGGTGGTGCTTATGTAAAAGGGCAAAAAATTAAGAATGTAAATAACGAAGGAATTTATATCAAAAAATTAGATCCGAATGGCAAAGAAATTCTTTATACCAAAATTGATAATAAAGAAAAAATACAACATGTACTGAAAGAAACAAGTAAAGGATTTAGTATTGGTAGTAAGGATAAGGTATTTATTGAAGACTTTATGCTTGATTCAGAAGGTAACATCATTGTAATTAGTGAAATGTTTAGTAAAAATCTAAATGTAACACCTTTGGCCATTCAACAAACCAGGGATTTAATTGCAGGAGGAAAAGCAGTTGGAACACCTCAGAAAAACGAACAAAAATTTTCTTTTGAGATAAAGGATTTTATTCTTTTTAAATTTAATCAACATGGTGATCTGGCCGAAATCAAACCAATTTCAAAAGAAGACTATAATAAAATTACTGTGTATTCGCCTTACAATGGAATGGGTGGAATGGCATTAGCTAGATTTATGAGTAATATAGGATGGTTTGATTATGGATATACTACCACATTGGAAAATGGGAAACGTATTATGGTATGTAAAAACAATGCAAGACCAAAACAACCTGAAGTGTTTTTCTATTCGCTGGATGAAAATTATGCGCAAAAGAAAGTCAACCTAAAAAAGCTGTCAAAAGTGAACTTAGATAAAGCATCAATTGGATATTTTAACGCTTTAAGAGCAGAAAAAAATAATGTTACAATTGCTTACTACCAGGGAAAACTTAAAAAAATCACCTTACAACAAGAGTCAATCACTGAATAAGTAATTTGAAATAAAAATTTCATATCGAATTCAGTTTAAAAGGAGTAAGTGATTTAATATCTTTTAAATTATATACATTTGTTGTTTATAATACTATTATTTCAATCTAGATAAAACTGGCATGGCCGGGACAAATTACTAATTTCCAATCTCCTGAAAATTATCGGGAGGTTGGAAATTTTGCTTGCTATCAATGTTTTGTTAATTTATTTACGCATGAAAAAAGCATTCATAATTCTATTTGGAATTCTTATTAGTTCAATTGCCTATACTCAAACCTTAAAAGTCGGTGTTGATTACAAACAAGAAGAAGTATCCGTAATCTTGAATGAAAAACTAATTGGGATTAATCCTCCTTTATTGAGTATTAATTTTGATTTAGGTGGAGAGATAATCTTCTATAAAAAAGGATATTACAGTCACAGAATTGAAATTGATGTGAATAAGCCATTTAAAAACATAAACATTGATTTAATTAAAAAAGAAGGTGAATCTAAAATAAATATTAAACGTTTGCTATTACCTGACACATTAGTAATTTCTAAAATTGTAACAAATTTTACTACCTCTGATTTAAAAGAGGAATTTGATAAAAACTTTATTGACAATAATTATTTTATTGGTAAAAGCTATGAATTGTTTCCTGCTGCGCAAAATGAGATTCAGAATTCAAGGTTTAAAATTGCCATAGACGTAATTGATCAAAACCAGATACGAGGAATATACAAGGCTCCACGTTTTATGCTAGGTTATATTAAAATAAGATGGGCCTTATTAGATGATCTATCCAATAAAGTTGTTTATTTTAAAGAAACTGAAGGAACTCATTTTGTAAAAATACAGAAAAGAAAAGGTCTGGTAGCATCTAAATTAATGAAAAAGATAATGATTGAGGCCATTAAAGAAGCTCAAATAAAATTACTTGTCGACTCCAAGTTTAAAGAAATAATAAATGTAAACTAAAACATAAAGGCTGTGCAATTAGCTCAGCCTTTATTTATTGCCTTAATCTATAGTTAAACCACATTGAAAATTGACTTATTGAGCGATTCTATTATTATTCGAATTAAAGCGAAAATCCTATTTTGGCTCCTATTGAAAAATAAGGAACTATATCATTTGTTCTATTTATTGAATACACAAACTCATCAATTATAATTTTATCATAATCTCTTGACCTAAATCCTATTCCAATATATGGTTCAATAAAAACACCTTCCTCAAAGGTATTTACAAATCCTATTTCAAAACGAGCATCATTATTTACAGCTTCGATATTTTCTGATAAATTATCAAAATTATTAATTTTTGTTAACTCTGATTTGAAGTTTTGCAAGCGATAAGTCACTCCAAAGTAAAATCCATGAGGCTCATAGCTATAATCTGAAGTATAATATCTAAGGCCACCTCTTACGCTAAACCCTAACTCTATTTTGTAATCCAAATCCTGATCTGGATCCAAATTATAATTTCTACTCGTTAAATAATCAATAGCTGTTAATCCAACTCCCAATTCAACACTCAATCTATTACTTAATGACATTTCGTAGTAAACTGGAATATCTCCTCTGACCAACAAAAGTGGATTTAACTTTAAAGCAATTCGCTGATGAGTTTTAACATTGGCATTATTACTTTGTTCTACATAGGTAATCGTTGATGCATCGCGTTTTTGAGCCAGAATTGTAGAACAGCACACAACATTTATAAATACCGCTATAAAACCTAATCTTAAATTATTCTTCATTTATTTAGAAATTAGTTAGAACTTAATATACTGAACAAAATACAATCTACTTATTACCATTGAAAATTTTTTGTCTCTTTATTTTGAACTATGCTAATCAGTTTTATATCCACTATTAGTGCTTTAGTAAATTTCTGAGGTCAAAAAAATCGCACTATTGGTAACAACCTCGTAAATCTAGGAAATTTTCTTTTGTAAAATAAACATACAGCTGATGTTTTATTCAAAGTATTTACAAATTATAATATATCAATTAATAAATTAGCACAACAATACAAAGATTTATTTTGATGAATACACGATAACTTATTTGTTATTGCATTGATATTTATGCCATTACAGCATTCGTCCTCAAAAAACGATAGCTAGTCAAAATTGCATGATATTCTACGGATTTCCATAGTAACTTATATTAACCTAATAGACAAAACTTAAACTAACTATTATGAAAACTTGTAGTAAATGCATTTTACCAGAAACCCATCCTGATGTAGAATTAACTAATACAACCTGCAATTTCTGCAATCATTTTCAAGAATCCAGATTGTCAAAAGTCCGTGTTAAAGGTCACGAACAATTACAACAATTGCTAGAATCTGAAAAACGAGGAAAATATGATTGTGTTATAGGACTTAGTGGCGGAAAAGATAGCTCTTTCATCTTATATTATATGGTTAAAATAATGAAACTTAATCCTCTTGCTGTTTTCTTTAATAACGGACTCGTTGTTCCTGAAGCATTGAAAAATGTTAAAGAGATGTGCGCTAAACTTAATGTAGATTTAGAAACAGGATACGCGACAATGTTCAGGAGAAAAATTGTAAAGAAGGCCTTATTGCTAAGTAAATTAAGAGGAAAACATGTAAGTCATTGTGTCAATTGTGAAAATAACATCAGATCCTTTTCTCTAAATATGGCAAAAAAATATAATGTCCCATTTTTAATCTGGGGATCAACCGATTATGAAGACTCAACTTCATCATATACAAATAGCGATAAAGAAGCATTTAAAAAAGCCTTCGAAAAAAAGAAAAGTAGTTTTAAAAAGATATTTAAGAAAGCTGCCAATATATTCCGTTCTGATCTTTCATATATTAAGATCATTGTAGTTACCTATCATCATCTTTTATATAGAATTTATACTGTGATTGATAATCTATTACAAAAAGCTCCTGTAGGATTAAAAGTCCTGGATCCAAAAATGGGAGTTTCATTTTTCCAAAACTATACCCAGGTGGTATATTTCTTTGATTATCTACCATATGATCCGATACATATGATTGAAATTTTAAAGAAAGAAATAGGATGGCAAGCCCCTGAGGGAAGAGAATCCAGAATGGATTGCAAGCTACATACAGTGAGTAATTTTATGCATTGGAAACGTACTGGTGTTACAAAAGATGGCTTTGGTATGTCTGCACTTATCCGCGCTAAACTAATGAATAAGGATGAAGCCATTCGTCGTGAAGAAATTTTACTAAAGAATATTATTGAGAATACAGATAAAGTGGCTGAAGAAATGGGCGTTAAAGGCTTAACTGATTCTGTTTATAAAAAGTAATTGAGTTACAAAAAAGCAAAAGAGGCTGCCTCGTAACCATACAGACAGCCTCTTATACAAATATCTTATGCAACAATTAACTTAATGCCTCAACCGCTGCTTTTATACGATTTACAACCTCATCCTTACCTAATACCTCAGCAATAACCATTAAATCAGGGCCAAAACCACCTCCTACAAGAGCTAATCTAAAAGCATTCATCACCAAACCAAATCCCAATCCTTTTTCTTCTATTTGAGTAGATATAGCCGCTTTAATATTTTCATCACTCCAATCAGCAATACTACTTAAAACGGCTGGTAAATCTGCCATAAAAGCAGGAACATCACCCTTCCAACGTTTCTTTACCACTTTAGAATCATATTCTGTTGGAGCTTCAAAAAAGAAGAATAACTGATCCCAAAGCTCCGAAACAAAATTAATTCGCTCCTTTACTAAACCAATTACCCTTACTAGCATTGCCCTATCGGCTTTAATATTCTTTTCGTCCAAAACAGACTGAAATTCATCAGCTAATTGATCATCGCTTGCATTTATCAAATACTGATGATTAAACCACTTTGCCTTTTCCGGATCAAAACGCGCACCTGATTTATTCACCCTTTCAATTGAGAAAGCCTCAATCAACTGATCCATAGAAAAGATCTCCTGCTCAGTCCCCGGGTTCCAACCTAATAAAGCCAACAGATTTACGACCGCTTCAGCCACATAACCTGATTCACGATAACCGGAAGCCACCTCTCCTTCAGGAGATTTCCATTCTAAAGGAAATACCGGGAACCCGGCTTTGTCTCCATCCCTTTTACTCAACTTTCCTTTTCCTGTCGGCTTTAAGATCAATGGTAAATGAGCAAACTCAGGACGACTATTTTCCCAACCTAAAGCTTTATATAGCATGATATGCAAAGGCATTGAAGGCAACCACTCCTCACCCCTTATAACATGTGTGATATTCATTAAATAATCATCAACCACATTAGCTAAATGATAGGTAGGTAAACCATCCGACTTAAAAATCACTTTATCATCTAATATGGTTGTATTAAATTTCACCTGTCCCCTAATCAAATCAACTGCAGATACCTCTTCATTCTCAGGCATTTTAAACCTCACCACATAAGGTACTCCTTCTGCTTTCAATTTCTGCACTTCTTCTGCTGGTAAAGCCAATGAATTTCTTAAATCTGCACGTGTCTTCTGATCATATGAAAACTTACTTTTTTCAGCTTCTGCTTTTTCACGCAATGCTTCCAATTCTTCAGGTGTATCAAACGCATAATAAGCCCAGCCATCATTAATTAACTGATCGGCATATTGTATATAAATTTCTCTTCTTTCAGATTGCTTATATGGGCCAAACTCTCCTCCTTGAGCCACACCCTCATCAATGGTCATACCTAACCATTCCAGTGATTCATTAATATAACTTTCAGCTCCTTCAACAAAACGTGTCTGATCCGTATCCTCTATTCTAAGGATAAAATCACCGCCATGTTTTTTGGCAAATAAATAATTAAAAAGAGCTGTTCTCACTCCTCCAATATGCAATGGCCCTGTTGGACTCGGGGCAAATCTCACCCTTACTTTTTTATTTGTCATGGTTATTTTTTTTGCAAATATAAGATAATCCCGTAATATGCCTTAGAAATCCTTTTTCACCCATAACAAAATTACCCCTTGATCGAAATTATATTTTGTATTCATACCTCATTTAAAAAATGATATTCAAACAATATGCTTGAATAACAGTGTACTTTAATGAAAGACAATAGCACTATTGATTAGTGTTTATAAGTGGTTTAATCAGAAAAATTACTTATCAACCACAGATAATAAATTCAATAAAAAAAGCGAAACAACCATTGGTTATTTCGCTTTCGAAGTAAAAAAGTTATATAGGCATAAACTTTAACCGCACTTTGATGAGCCACAGTCCTGGCAAATCAAACAACCTTCTTGATAGGTTAAATGATCAGATCCACAAGACTCGCAGCTTCCTTTTTTAGCTTTTGTTCCGTTAGGAATATATTTCTTAAGTGCTCTCTCAACTCCATTTTTCCAGGTATTGATTGATTCACTATCCAATTGAAGTCCGGATACTAAATTAATTGCATCGGGAATTGGCATACCATGACGTAAAACTCCTGAAATCAGTTTTGCATAATTCCAGAATTCCTTATCAAACTTATGACTTAACCCTTCAATTGTAGTTTTATATCCACGTTTGTTCTTATACTGGAAATCATATCGAGAAGAACCATCTTCATCTCTACTCTTAATAATACACCCTTTCTGCACTGACTTAGGCAACAAAATTCCATCTTCATCATCTGCCAATCCGGTAAATATCTCATAAGGATGTCCATCCATCAACCCAACAAAAGCAATCCACTTTTCTTTATTATTCTGGAAACGAACCACATCGGCCTCTAGAATTTCGGGACGCTTTTTGGACAGATTTGGCTTGCCTTCTTCTTCCTTATTTGGAGTATCTGCAATAAGCACACCTGCACGAGAACCATCACGATATACGGTAACTCCTTTACATCCACTTTTCCATGCTTCCACATACAATTCTCCAACCAACTCTTTTGTAGCTGTAGCAGGAAGGTTAATGGTTACACTAATAGAATGATCGACCCACTTTTGAACACCACCTTGCATTCTAACCTTACTCAACCAATCTACATCATTAGATGTAGCCTTATAATAAGGAGAAGATGCAATTAATTCATCTAACTCTTCCTGAGTATAATTTTTAGTTGTTGAATGTCCGCTTGCCTCCATCCATGTCACAAATTTATGATGGAATACAGTATGTTCTTCCCAACTATCTCCCACCTCATCAATAAAATCAACACGTGTTTCCGGATCATTAGGATTCACCTTTCTTCTACGCTTATACACTGGCATAAATACGGGTTCGATGCCTGATGATGTCTGCGTCATCAAACTTGTTGTTCCTGTAGGGGCAATAGTCAACAAGGCAATATTTCTACGACCATGTTTTTTCATATCAGCTTCCAATTGAGGATCTGCATCAAACAATCTGTTGATAAATGGATTCTTCGCCTCTTTTGCCGGATCATAAATTGGGAATGCACCTCTATCTTTTGCCATTTCAACAGATGCACGATAAGCCGCTAAGGCAAGGTTTTTATGTACTTCAATAGAAAAATCAACTGCATTTTCACTTCCATAACGTAAATTTAATGCTGCTAACATATCCCCTTCAGCTGTAATACCAACACCAGTTCTTCTTCCTTCTTCAGCTTTTTTACGGATATTCATCCAAAGATTTCTCTCCACCAATTTCACTTCCTCTGTTTCGGGATCAGCATCAATCTTTGCAATTATTCCATCAATCTTTTCCAATTCCAGATCAATGATATCGTCCATAATTCGCTGAGCATACCCAACATGCTTCTTGAATTTATCAAAGTTAAATTTTGCTTTATCTGTAAATGGACTTTCTACATAGGAGTATAAGTTAACTGCTATTAATCGACAACTATCATACGGACACAAAGGGATTTCTCCGCATGGATTTGTCGAAACGGTTCTGTATCCAAGGTCTGCATAGGAATCCGGTACAGATTCACGAATGATGGTATCCCAGAATAAAATCCCTGGTTCTGCAGATTTCCATGCATTATTAACAATTTTCTCCCATAATTGAGAGGCATTAATTTCTTTTACGTTAGCAGGATTTTCAGAATATATTGGGTATTGTTGACGATAAGGCGTTCCATCAACAATCGATTTCATAAAATCATCATCAATTTTCACAGACACATTAGCTCCTGTAATTTTCCCCTGCTCCAACTTCGCATCGATAAAAGACTCTGAATCAGGGTGCTTAATAGAAACTGACAACATAAGTGCTCCACGACGACCATCCTGAGCAACTTCTCTTGTTGAATTTGAATAACGCTCCATAAACGGAACAATACCTGTTGAAGTTAAGGCAGAGTTTTTAACCGGTGAACCTTTAGGACGTATGTGTGACAAATCATGTCCAACTCCTCCTCTTCGCTTCATTAACTGAACCTGTTCCTGGTCAATTTTCATAATTCCTCCATACGAATCAGAATCTCCGCTATTACCAATAACAAAGCAATTTGATAACGAAGCAATCTGAAACTTATTACCAATACCAGCCATAGGCCCCCCTTGTGGTACGATATATTTAAATTCTCTAAATAACTCATACAACTCATCCTCACTCAATGAATTTGGATATTTTTTTTCAATACGAGCTACCTCTTTTGCTATCCTTCGATGCATATCATCAGGATTCATCTCATAAAGATTTCCGTCTGAATCTTTCAATGCGTATTTATTTACCCATACGCGAGCAGCAAGCTCATCTCCTTTAAAATACTTAAGCGCTGCTTCAAATGCTTCGTCATTTGTGTAGATCTTACTCAAACCCTCAATTTTTTGGTCGATTTGTGAAACTGCCATAGTGCCTTATAATATTAAATACTTATATATGTATTGGTTATACCTTTTGAAGTCATCCCCTTTCCTGTTTGTAAATGTATGAAAGAGAAACTTTTTAGACAAGAAATACTTTTAAACATATTCCAAAGTTGTCCACTTTGAAATGCTTACTTATTTATTTACAGACTTTTATAATTTTTACAAAACAGAAATGTTGTCCAAAAAAGATTTTTTTATTAACAATGCAAAAAAAATGTAGTCCAACTATTGGAAAGTTAAAACACTGATTTCATATACTAATTTTCATGATTTCAAACACAAAAAAGCATAATTCCTATATTTGGAATTTAACATCCATATTTTGGAGTAGTAATGAACTGATTACGTTGATTAAAATATTTCCGATACAATTATAGAGGTTGCCCCCCTCATTTTATCAACATATCTTTTTGATGCGCCGGATGCTTTTTGAAGAACATATTCATCTAATAACAAACTATCTGCAATCTCATTAAATTCTTTCTGTGTTTGAACAGGAAATCCACCCTTAATTATCTCGAGATCACAAGCTTCTTTGTACTTTTTATAATTTGGTCCGAAGATCACAGGCAATCCAAATGTTGATGCCTCAAGAGTATTATGAATACCACTGCCAAACCCACCACCTATATAGGCAACATCACCATATCGATACATCGACGAAAGCATTCCCATTGTATCTACAACAATAACTCTATATTGATTCAGGTCATCTTCATTACTTATTAGTGTATATCGAATTGAACGAACAGATAACAGCTCCTCAATTTGTTTAATATGAGTCTCATGAATTTCGTGCGGAGCAAGCAAAACCTTCACTTCTGTATTTTCCTTAAGATATTCCGCAATCAACTTTTCACCAGCTGGCCAAGTACTTCCTCCTACCAAAACTTTTACACCTTTCGAAAATTCCTCTAATACAGGATATTCTTTTGCTTTTTGAGCTATCTCATATACTCTATCAAACCGTGTATCTCCAGTAATTTGGCAATTATCAATACCTATTGATTTCAACAATGCAGCAGATTCCTCATCCTGAACGTACAACTTCGTATATAAATGAAGCATTTTTTGATACCATCCACCATACCATTTGAAAAACGCATGCTGAGGACGAAAAATAGCAGAAACAATATAAGTTGGAATCTCTTGCCCATTTAAATACTTTAAGAAATGATACCAAAATTCATATTTCACAAAAATGACAACTTTCGGATTTATGGCAGTTACAAACTTTTTAACGTGCTGTTTTCGATCAGCAGGAAGATAAAAAACATAATCAGCCAATTCATAATTCTTTTGCACTTCATAACCCGAAGGGGAGAAAAACGTAAGCACAATTTTCTGATCCGGATCTTTTTCTTTGATCGCCTCAATCATCGGTCTACCCTGCTCAAATTCTCCTAAAGAAGAACAATGCACCCAGATAGCACCCACCTGCAATTGAAGATTCTTCAACCTTAACAAAGTCTCTTGCCTTCCCCTCAATAACTTTCTTGCTTTTTTATTAAATAACGAAGCTATACGAATTCCCACGTTAAAAACAACCAGCCCTAGATTATATATAAATAACATAATTGCCAACTTATAGTTTTTTGCAAAGATAAATCCTGCAATGAATTTCCAACCTGATATTTCATATATTTTTATATCAAGTCAAAAAAAATATTGCATAAAAAAACCCGTAGAAATAAATCTACGGGCTACAAATATATTTAGAAAAACGATTACTATTCAGTAACAGCTTCTACTCCTGGAAGAACTTTCCCCTCAAGATATTCAAGAGAAGCACCTCCACCAGTTGAGATATGACTCATTTTATCAGCTAATCCACTTTGATTAACTGCGGCTACTGAATCTCCACCCCCAATGATTGAAATCGCATCAGATGCAGCAACAGCTTCACAAACACCAAATGTACCTTTTTCAAAAGTTGGCATTTCAAAACATCCCATAGGACCATTCCAAACAACAGTTTTTGCTTTAGCTATTTCAGCAGAATAAGCCTCAACTGTTTTAGGACCTACATCAAGAGCCATTCTTCCTTCAGGAATCTCAACACCTACAACTTGTACATCTGCATCATTAGCAAACTTATCAGCAGCCAAGTTATCAACTGGCAACATAAAATTAACTCCTTTAGCTTTGGCATCCGCTAAAATTTGTTTTGCAGTGTCAATTAGATCTTCCTCTACTAAAGAACCTCCAATTGTATGTCCTTGAGCTTTAAGGAAAGTATAAGCCATACCACCACCAATTCCAATTGCTATAAACATTAACACCTCTAGAGCTGCAGGTGTACCAAATATTGAATTAATTACCACAATGAAGATAGCACACATTATAAGTAAACAAAGCATTAACGCTATAGACATGAATC
>JBNKGY010000034.1:0-26362 GCA_050290065.1 Marinilabiliaceae bacterium | reverse complement strand
ACCGATTTTCTGCGTCATATTTGCTTACCATAGCCCGCTATGCTTTCGCAAACATTCCTTGAAACTCAATATTTATAGGCGATTTGAGCCATTAATTTTATATCGAACTCAGGTTTCAAATATTTTGGCAGCACTCAGTTGCATCAGTTTCCTTTTCTGATTCATAACAAATGATTGATTCATTTTCAGAACAGCAAGCATCAGAATCTTCCACTTTATGATTGTGATTACAAGAATTAGATGAACTTATTAAAGAAAATTGTTCTGTTTTCGAAATGGAACAGGATTGTTTATAAAAACTAAATCCACTAACGCATATCAGAAATATAAGTGCCCATGATAGGCATAGAATACTTTTTATGTGTTTTGAAATTTTCTTCATAATATCAATAGCACAAAACTATAAAATTGTTATGAAAGCTGTCGTTAATGTGATGTTAATTCTAATTTAAATGAGGCATGATCTTAATATTCAGGAAATGGCAATTAAATTCATTAGGTAGGTCAATATATAATTTCGTAAATTGTATTAACCGAAATTTTAAAGCTATAAAATATGGATAATCAATCAGATAATACGAGAAAGTGTCCTGTAACAGGTGCAACAGGAAGATCTAATATTGGAGGAGGAGGTACTCAAAATAATGATTGGTGGCCGAATCGATTAAAATTGAATATTCTTCGTCAAAATTCCTCTTTATCGAACCCAATGGATCGGACATTTAATTATGCAGAAGAGTTTATGTGTCTGGACTTAATAGCAATTAAAAATGATCTTCATGAAATAATGACAGATTCACAGGAATGGTGGCCAGCGGATTTTGGACATTATGGTCCTTTATTTATCCGTATGGCATGGCATAGTGCCGGCACCTATCGTATTGGTGATGGCAGAGGAGGGGCTGGTTCCGGACAACAACGGTTTGCTCCATTAAATAGTTGGCCCGACAATGTGAATCTGGATAAAGCACGTAGATTACTTTGGCCTGTCAAACAAAAATATGGTAGAAAAATTTCCTGGGCCGATTTAATGATACTTGCTGGTAATGTTGCACTCGAATCTATGGGATTCAAAACTTTTGGATTTGCAGGCGGAAGGGAAGATGTATGGGAACCTGAATCTGATGTGTATTGGGGAGATGAAGCTGTATGGCTCGAAGGAGATAAGCGATATTCTAAAGATAGAGATTTGGATAATCCTCTTGCGGCCGCACAAATGGGACTTATTTATGTGAATCCAGAAGGACCAGAAGGAAAACCGGATCCGATAGCAGCAGCCAAAGACATTCGGGAAACTTTTGCCAGAATGGCTATGAATGACGAGGAGACTGTAGCTTTGATTGCAGGAGGACACACGTTTGGAAAAACGCATGGTGCAGGAGATGCTGATCATCTTGGTCCGGAACCGGAAGCTGCAGATATTGAAGAGCAGGGGTTGGGCTGGAAAAGTACTTTTGGTGCGGGTAAAGGAGGGGATACCATCACCAGTGGTCTTGAAGTTATATGGACTCAGACTCCTGTAAAATGGAGTTTTTATTTTTTCGATAATTTATTTAAATACGATTGGGAATTAACAAAAAGTCCTGCAGGAGCTTATCAATGGGTTGCAAAAGATGCAGATAAAGTTATTCCGGATGCCCACGATCCTTCGAAAAAACACCTACCAGCAATGCTTACAACAGACCTCTCTCTAAGATTTGATCCGAAATATGAAAAAATATCCAGGAGATTTTATGAGCACCCTCTGGAATTTTCGGATGCTTTTGCTCGTGCATGGTTTAAGTTAACCCATCGTGATATGGGCCCAAGAGCTCGATATCTAGGTTCGGAGGTTCCTTCGGAAGAGTTGATTTGGCAAGATCCCATACCTACCTTAAATCATACATTAATAAATGATATTGATATTACATTATTAAAGGGGAAAATACTTGAATGCGATATGTCAATATCACAAATGATATCAACAGCTTGGGCATCAGCCTCAACTTTTAGGGGTTCGGATAAGCGTGGAGGAGCCAATGGAGCACGTATTCGTTTATCACCACAAAAAGATTGGAAAGTAAATAATCCATCTCAATTGAATAAAGTTTTAAAAATTCTTGAAGGAATACAGGCAGAATTTAACAGTGCTCAGACGGATGATAAAAAGGTATCATTATCAGATCTTATTGTTTTGAGTGGATGTGCGGGTATTGAGCAGGCAGCAAAAGATGCAGGATTTTCGATTTTAGTACCATTTACTCCAGGTAGAATGGATGCCTTGCAAGAACAAACAGACGTAGATTCTTTTGCTGTATTGGAGCCTCTTGCTGATGGATTTCGAAATTATCAAAAACGTAAGTATGCTGTTTGTTCAGAATCCTTATTAATTGACAGAGCTCAGTTACTGACGTTAACAGTACCTGAAATGACTGTTTTGATAGGAGGTATGAGAGTTTTAAATGCAAATTTTGATCATTCAGATCTAGGAGTCTTTACCAATTATCCCGAAACTCTTTCCAATGATTTCTTTATAAATCTATTGGATATGAATACGGTTTGGAAACCAACATCAGAATCAAAGGAAATTTTTGAAGGATATGATAGATCTTCCGGAAAGCTTAAATGGAAAGGAACAAGAGTTGATTTAATATTTGGTTCGAATTCAGAACTTAGGGCTATTGCTGAAGTATATGGTTGTGCAGATGCAAAAGAAAAATTTGTGATGGATTTTATTTCAGCCTGGAATAAAGTGATGAATCTTGATCGTTTTGATGTGGGATAACTATATATGAACCATACTTAATAATAAAACGGGAGGGTATTACTGTCCTGTTTTATTATTAACCTGAAATATGCAATAGGAACATATATTACGAGTTAAAAGTGCACAATTATGGTTTAACTTTTTATGTTGAATTCACAAATATAATGTCTGGTTTCTGGTAATTAATGCTTTATCGATTTGATATTGTGTGATTTACGAGTTGAATTTGTTTTTTGCAATTACATACCTTTCATGGGCTCCAATGGCAATTATATCTTTATTGCTATCAAAAATTGCAAAGTCGAAAAAGAGTTTTTCTTTTTCAACAAATTTAAGATGAATAGAACAGGTTACTTCTACATCTTTAAATACTGGAACCAAATGTTTTATGTTTATTTCAGCACTAACAGTTGTGTATTCAGGAGGTATTCTTTCATGTATTATTTTACAAATAACTTGCTCTAACAATACTATTAATGCAGGCGTAGTAACTACATCAACATTCCCGATTTTTATGGTAGATGCTAGTTCTTTTTCCTTTAAAGTATGATTATAGGAATGATGTAATCCAGGCTTTAAATAATGTTCAATACCAGTCATAAAATGAAATTTAGGTAATTGCTTTTACCTAAATTTCTTAAAAATGTTTGGATTATACCTAAATTTTCCAGTTAAAACTCACTGGTAAAATGAAATTCGATATCCTCAAAGTTTTGTTGGGCCAATTGTAACATGTATGATGAGTCAGCTAAAAATACATCTCTACCTTGCTTATCTTTAGCCATATATTGGTTTTTTCTTCTTTTAAAATCATCTAATTGTGCTTTGTTATCCGATTTTATCCAACAAGCTTTAAATAAGTTTATAGGTTCATACCTACATTTTGCATTGTATTCGTGATTCAACCTGTATTCGATTACCTCAAATTGTAATGCTCCAACTGTTCCAATTATCTTTCGTCCGTTAAACTGACTGGTAAATAATTGGGCAACACCTTCATCCATGAGCTGATCAATACCTTTAGCCAGCTGCTTAGATTTCATTGGATCATTGTTTTCAATATAACGAAATAGTTCAGGAGAAAAACTTGGAAGACCTTTGTAAGTTAATTTCTCACCTTCAGTTATGGTATCCCCAATAATAAAATTTCCAGAATCCGGTAATCCAACAATATCACCCGGATACGCTTCATCAATGATTGATTTTTTTTCAGCCATAAATGCCGTAGGACTTGAAAATTTATAATTTTTCCCCTGACGAACATGCAGGTAGTTTTTATTTCTTTCAAATTTTCCGGAGCAAATTTTTACAAAGGCAATTCTATTTCTGTGATTAGGATCCATATTGGCATGAATCTTAAATATGAATCCTGTAAATTTATTTTCATCCGGCGAAACCGTTCTGGATTCGGTAATGGATGGTTGTGGTTTGGGTGCTATCTGTAAAAAGCAATCAAGAAGTTCATTAACTCCAAAATTATTTAAAGCACTTCCAAAAAATACAGGAGCTAAATCTCCTTTTAAATATTCTTGTACGTCGAATTCAGGATAAACACCTTCTACTAATTCTAGCTCTTCACGCAAAACTTCAGACTCTGAATCACCAATGTAATTTTCAAGTTCAGGATTATTTATATCAGAAAACGCAATGCTTTCTCCCAATGTTTGTTTGCTGGCCTCAAAAAGATTCAGGTTTTGCTCAAAAATATTATATACCCCCTGAAAGGAAGGTCCGTTGCCAATTGGCCAGCTTAAAGGGCGAACACTGATTTTTAGTTCTTCCTCCACTTCATCCAATAAATCAAAAGCATCCTTACTTGGACGATCCATCTTATTGATAAAAACCATAACAGGTGTATTTCTCATTCGGCAAACTTCCATAAGTTTACGTGTTTGGTTTTCAACCCCTTTTGCGGCATCCACAACAATTATTACACTATCAACTGCAGTCAGTGTTCTAAATGTGTCTTCTGCAAAATCCTGGTGACCAGGAGTATCCAGGATGTTCACTTTATGGTCCTTATATTCAAATCCCATAACGGAAGTAGCAACGGATATTCCCCGTTGTTTCTCTATTTCCATAAAATCGGATGTGGCTGTTTTTTTTATTTTATTGGACTTTACAGCTCCAGCAACGTGAATTGCGCCTCCAAATAGTAGTAATTTTTCAGTTAAAGTTGTTTTACCAGCATCCGGGTGGCTAATAATAGCAAATGTTCTTCTTCGTTCAATTTCGTCAATAAAGGCCATATGATCGTTCTCTTCTAATAAAAATGAGCGCAAATTTAATCATTGTTATTAGAAGATATATAACAGTTGCTCTTTTTTTTATGTCGATATTTAAAATGTAAAATTTATAGCGTTATACTGAAAATTAATAGGTAGGGACATAGAAAAATGATAATATTTGTTTTCTATATTTGATTTTTGGTTGATTATTATGGTTTTTCAGCAATAAAATATAAAATGAAGTAATATGATTTGGACAAACTATCATGGACATTGTAAATATTGTGACGGTCACGGGGAGATTGAGGAGTATATTATAGAAGCCATTCAAAATAAAATGCCCGTAATAGGAATTTCTGCACACGCTCCTGTTCCGTTTGATTGTTTTTGGACAATGAAACAGGATGATCTTAGTAAATATTTTAGTGATATTGAAGATTTAAAAGCAAAATATCAAGGAAAAATAAATATTCTAACATCATTAGAAGTTGACTATATACCTGGAACAACAGGACCTGATTTTCCAATGATTGAGGCTTTAAATCTGGATTATATAATTGGATCAATACATTTTGTTGATCAATTTGAAAACGGAGAACCATGGGCTATTGATGGTAGTTTTGACGAATTTAATGTGGGATTCAATGACATCTTCAAGGGTGATATAAAAAAAGTAGTAAAGCGTTTTTTTGAGCTGAATAGAGAAATGATTCAAACACAGCAGTTTGAGATTATTGGACATTTTGATAAAATTAAAATGCATAATGCCACAAAACCATTATTTGATGAATCGGATGGATGGTATTTACAGGAGCTTGAAGATACATTAAATGTAATTGCAGAAAATAATATTATAGTTGAAGTAAACACCAAATCATTTGAACGTAATGGATTGCTTTTTCCGGGGGTTAGCTTATTTCCAAAAATGAAAGAGAAAAACATTGATGTAACCATAAATAGTGATGCGCATTATCCAAATAAGCAAATATGCGGATTTTCATATGTTGCCAATGAATTATTTAGAGCCGGTTATAGGTATCTGAAAGAGTTCAAAGATGGGGGGTGGAAAAATGTAGAATTTGATAAAAATGGGATTAAATGGTGAATAGTGAAACAGACCAAAATTACTTAATGGAAGTAATTGACTTATCAGACAATGATCATATAAATGCCTTGTTGTCGTTAATGAACGATTATATGTTTGATGATATGGGTTTAAAATCTCAATTACCTAGTGTTTTGGGAGAGAAGATTATTGAAGGTTTAAAAAGGCAAAATAATTATACCGGATTCTTATTAAAATCAAAAGATAAGTATGTGGCTTTAGCAAATTGTTTTATTGGTTTCTCTACATTTAAAGCCAAACAACTGATTAATATTCATGATTTTGTGGTTACTCCTGATTTTCGTAAAAAAGGGGCAGGAAAATCTCTGTTGGAATTCATCAAATCTTATTCGAAAGAAAAGGATTTTTGTAAGGTTACATTAGAGGTAAGAGATGATAATTATAAAGCACAACGTCTATATAAAAATACTGGATTTGAGGATTGTAAACCACCTATGTATTTTTGGGAAAACATTATCTACTAAAGAATTATTGATATGTTAATCATGTGATTAGGGTTTGTTTCCTGGTATTTTGAGAGTTGTTGATCAATGATGTATTGCTGATTGTAAACTTATATTTTTTATAGATGAAACCGTAGCCTATTTTAAATGATTAATTCTATAAAAGATTTGAATTATAAGCTATTTATTCTATTTTTACGGGCCTTTTAGCATCTTTATCTTTCTTATTGTAACATTTTATGTTATGTGTCGTATCAAAAACAAACGTTATCAAAGAGAATAAGGAATTATTTGGTTTATATAATTTCATTTTGTTTTGTTGACAATATTGTATTGAAGATAATGTAGTCAGAAAGACATTTAACTTTGAAATTACCCTAATTGAAAAAATCAGGTCATGGGAAATAATAAATATATATACGATCCGGAAACCTTATCGTATATTCCTATAGAAAATACGTTTAAGTCAAAGCTTAAGAAATTAGTTCCATATACAATTGCAGGAATAGTCTTAGGTATAATGAGCTATGGATTTGTAGCTTTTAACTATAAAACTCCAACAGAAAAAATACAAGCCCAGAAATTAAAAGATATTATGACCCAGCAAGCTATTTTTGCTGAACGATTAAGTGAAGCAGATAATTATCTTAATCAGTTAATTGTAAAAGATGATAGTTTATACAGAGCATTGTTTGGAGCAAAATCATTATCAGAAGAAGAGAGGCAAGCTGGTACGGGAGGTGTAAGTAAATATGAAGAATTAATTAATTCAAATACACCTGAAGAAATAATTTCATCTTTTAGAAAACTAGATGAGTTAGTTGCAAAAATGAATGTTCAAGATGGTTCTTACAAAGAATTATTTAAAAGGAGTATTGTAAATGTGAATCGTATGCAACACTTACCTGCTATAATTCCAATAGCAAATTGGGATCTTCGATATATTGGTTCCGGTTTTTCACCTAGAAGATTTCATCCAATATTGAAAAGATGGCGTCAGCATGAAGGAATTGATTTTATTGCCAAAGTTGGTACTGAAATTTTTGCTACCGGAGATGGAAAAGTAAAAAGTGTTCGTGTTTCAGATAGCTTTGGTAAGGTGGTTGAAATTGATCATGGTTTTGGAATAGAAACATTATATGCTCACATGAGTAAGTTTAATGTGAAAAGAGGCGATGTCATTAAGAGAGGACATGTGATAGGATATGTTGGAAATACCGGATTATCAGCAGGAGCTCATCTTCATTATGAAGTTCATTATAATGGCAAAGAGGTAGATCCGGTAAACTATTTCTTCAAAGATCTGACTTCCGATGAATATAAAGCTGTAGTTGCTCAGGCAGAGAGTGTTGAAGTGTGTATGGAATAAAGTAAATACAAAAATATATTTTTAAAGGAGCTTTTGGGCTCCTTTTTTTGTTCTAAATTTTTCACTAACATTGATTGTTATAATATATTTAGTGCCTGTCCATAAAGTCGGGGAGGGAGTATAAAGTTTAAATACAAGACTTGTGAAAAATTCAAACCACCGCATACTAGCGTATATGAGGATTTGGATTTTGAGCAATAACGCAGTAGTTGGACTTTATAGACGAACACGATTTAGTCTTATTAGTGTAATGATTGAGAGTAATATTAAAATTATAAATGAAAATAATGAATCTATATTACCATGAATAAATTGAAACTGGCAAATAAAAAATTCCTTAATGGATGCAATTGTGCACAAGCAACATTAATTGCCTTGGCAGCAGATAAATTGGATGAAGAAACGCTTCAATTAATAGCCTCTGTTTTTGGCGGAGGAATTGCTCAACAGGGTAAAACTTGTGGGGCAGTTACTGGAGCACTTATGGCATTAGGGTTAAATGAAGGATATGATCAAAGCTCAAAAGAAGCTAGAAAACCATTGGTAAATGCTAAAGCAAATGAATTTATTGGCAGGTTTATTAAAGAAAATGGATCTGATTACTGTGAAGAGCTTATAAATTATAATATTGGAATACCTGAAGAAAGGGAGTTGGCAGTGCAGGCTGAAGTATTCACCAAGAAATGTCCATTGTATGTAGAATCAGCCGTGAAAATTATGGATGAATTATTGAATAATAAATAATAAAATTCGAGTTAAAAACTTTTAGTAATAAATAATGTTATTTAATTAAACCATTAAATGAATAAAGATGAAAAATAAAATTTTTATTATATCCATACTTTTTTTTAGCATAATTCAGCTGTCCGCTCAAAATAGTTTTTACGATTTTACAGTTAAAACAATTGACGGTGAAGATTTTTCATTTTCAGAATTAAAAGGGAAAAAGATACTTGTAGTCAATACAGCTTCAAAATGTGGATTTACAAATCAATATGAGCAATTAGAAGATATTTATAAAAAATACGGAAATAATGATTTTATTATTATAGGATTTCCTGCCAATAATTTTTTAAATCAGGAACCTGGCAATAATGAGCAAATAAAAGAGTTTTGTACTTTGAATTATGGGGTAACATTCCCAATGATGGCTAAAATTTCAGTTAAAGGTGATGATATAGCACCTTTGTATAAATGGTTAACCCAAAAAGATTTAAATGGAGTTATGGATAGTAAGGTTAAATGGAATTTTCAAAAATATCTTATTGATGAGCAAGGAAACCTGGTGAAAGTATTTTATTCAAAAACCAAACCTAATGATCCGGAAATAGTTAATTGGATAACAGGAAAGTAGAATTATTATATTATAGGTAATATTAAACCGGTGTCTTTCACATCGGTTTTTTTGTTTGCTCGAAAAAACTTTGCAAATTCGGGCATAAAATTTTTATATGTCATATTCAAGAGGATTTGCAAGCGATAATAATTCAGGTGTCCATCCGGATATATTAAAGGCTATTACTGAAGCTAACAATGGACATGTTGTAGGATATGGGGATGACGAATTAACAAAGAAGGCTATTGATCGATTTAAACAATTATTTGGTCAGAATACTGATGTTTTTTTTGTTTACAATGGAACTGGTGCAAATGTGATAGCAATTCAATCTTTAGCGATGCCTTTTAATTCAGTTATTTGTGCTGAAACTGCTCATATTAATGTAGATGAATGTGGTGCTCCTGAAAAGCATTCCGGATGTAAGCTTTTACCGGTGGAAACCAAGGATGGGAAACTTACAAAAGAAACCATTAAGCAATATATGCATGGTTTTGGTTTTGAACATCACTCGCAACCCAAAATTATTAGTATTACACAAGCAACAGAATTAGGGACCCTTTATACTATTAATGAGATTAAGGAAATTGCAGATTATGCACATAAGCATCATATGTTTTTGCATATGGATGGTGCCAGGATTTCAAATGCAGCTGCAGCTCTGAACTGTACATTTAAAGAAATGACCGTAGATGCCGGTGTTGATGTGTTATCTTTTGGAGGTACGAAGAATGGATTAATGTTTGGTGAAGCTGTGTTGTTTTTTAATATGAACGTTGAAGCTATGAAATATATACGCAAACAAACAGCTCAATTACATTCCAAAATGAGATATTCTGCAGCCCAGTTTTTAGCCTTTTTGAACAATGATTTATGGAAGGTAAATGCATCTCATAGCAATAAAATGGCCCAAAAATTAGCAGAAAAACTTAAAAATATTGATCAAGTTAACATTACTCAGAAAGTTGAGAGTAATGGTGTTTTTGCAATTGTGCCACCAGAGATCATAGAACCACTTCAAAACGAATTTTTCTTTTATGTTTGGAACGAAGAAAAGTCGGAGGTTAGATGGATGACTTCTTTTGATACAACAGAAGATGATATTGATCAGTTTGTTGAATTAATAAAAAATAAGATTTCTAACACAAAATAAATTTAAAATAATGGCTAAACAATACGATTTTGAACTAAAATTTAAGGTAAGGGATTATGAATGTGATCTACAGGGAGTAGTGAATAATTCTGTATATCAAAATTATCTGGAGCATACACGTCATGAGTTTTTGAATGAAATTGGATTAAACTTTACGGAGTTATTTGAAAATGGAATTATGGCTGTGGTTGCCCGTGCAGATTTGTCTTATAAAACTCCATTGAAAAGTAATGATGAATTTGTAGTTCGCCTGCGAGCTGAACAACAGGGGATTAAGTATTTGTTCTATCAGGATATTTATAGAATCCCTGATGAAAAGGTCTGTCTCAAAGGTGTTATTACAGCTACCTCAATAATAAATGGTAAGTTGGGGGTTTCTGATGAGATATCCGGAGCTTTAAAGAAAGTGGCTGAAGAAAGAGAATGTGTTGAAGAATGATATGGAGGTGAGGTTTAATAACCTCACCATTTTAATTTAATCATTTTCAGATTCGTCTATTATAACAGGATTCTTCATAAGTCTTTCATCAAGAGTATCAAATCTATGGTACCATGTTTTTGATGATATTACAAATTGAACTTTTTTAAGGCCATCACCAATCCTGTATACAATTGAATGATGTGGACTGGCCATAACTTCATCTGCATCATCAACAATAATCAAATTAATCTTGGTTAATGGCACACCATTTATATTGATTAATTCTTTTAATCTTTTGGGTGTGCAGATCAGCAAATCTAATCCATCATAAATTTCATCTTTTTGATATTGAATATTACCCTGATCAAAAGCAACAAATGATCTAAGATTGGTTTTTTTGCCTAATAATTTAAACTCTTCTTCCAATTCAAATGCTTTATCTCTTGTGGAAGTGACTATTATAGCTCTGGGAGCTTCTTCAAATTCTTTTTTAAGCTGTTGAATTGTGCCAATAATAATTGCTGTTGATTTACCGGAACCTTCAGGAGATAACAAGAAAATATCGGCTCCTGATTTTATTTTCGGAATAAATAAACGTTGTATTTCTTTAGGTTCTTTATCGTATCCGGCATCAATAATTCCGGAAGCAAGTTCAGGAGTTAATTTTTTTAATTTCATGCGTTCATTCTTTATATATTTTCGCTCAAAACGTATTCGTTAAATCCAGTAAGACACCTGTTTACCAGTATGTGCTTATTAAATGAGTGACTTTAACGCTCATGTTCAAACGAATATAACTTAGCAGATGTTTTGTGATTAAAAGTGTAATGTACTCCATTTGAGAGACATACTTTGTTGCTTAAGTTATGTTGTTAGTTTATGTAATCAAAATTTCCAGAAGAAGAAAAAAACTTCATAAATGGAATATTGGGCAAAAGTAATAATTTAATAGAAGGATGCTATTATGATATGGTATGGGATGTTATAATGATATATTTGCAGTTGATATTTATAACTCTAAAAGATATCTGGTTGATGGTGTGTAAGTCTTTAATGATCAATAAGTCGACAGCAAAATGGAGCTTTATAAGACCATTGAAATAGATGAGATATATAAAAAGTTGAATTTGGAAACGTATAGAATTCTTTTTAAAAGAATGTTAACTTAGAAAGACTTCAGAATAAAATTCAATATTATCATTTTTTTTTGGTGTAAAGCTCATGAAAAGAGAATGTAAAGCCTACGTTTACCATTTTAGTATAACGCTCTAATAATAGAAATCCTATAGAAGAAAGCTCGGTTAATTCTGGATAATAAGCTACAATTTGTCTTTTGGCCATATTGTGTGTATCATCAATAAAGGACTCAGAAAGGTCAATATTATCGGTTTTTAATATCAAATGATCCATTCTGGATAGTTCATCAGTCTTCTTGTATTCCGGATAGTGAAGATCTTTATCTATAACAGATTCAGTTAAGCTAATTAGTTCGGTAGCATATCTTAAGATAAGGATTTCTAACTCATTATCCTGATTAATACCGGGATAATACTTATCAATCAGATCGTAAATATTAGTTTTAAACTCCTGTCTGAATGTTTCAATAAACTGATCTTGTTTCTTAAATTCAGATAGTAATTCCTTAAGTTTTTTATCCTTATCAAATTCCATAATCAATCCTGTTTTATAATTTATAACAATTAAATAGTAAAAAGGATTACTATCTATAATATAGTATTAGAAAAAACTTCTTAAAGGAATAATAGTGATAATAAAAATAACCGTATTAAATTAAATATTCTGACTTTCTTAACAACTATATTTCAACATTATAAGTGTCTGTATGGAATAAATGTGCTGAGTAATGTAGTTGCTTCATACAACAACTTTTCATTAATATCGGTAGAAATATTATCTTCGTGAATCCACAGAAAATTTAGTTGAGAATAATGCGAGTTTGTATTGCCGAGAAACCTAGTGTTGCGGGAGAAATAGCAAAAGTTGTAGGTGCCAATAATAGAAAGGATGGTTATTATGAGGGTAATAACTTTCAGGTTACATGGACTTTTGGTCATTTATGCACCCTGAAAGAACCACATGATTATTTACCGGAATGGAAAAGATGGAACTTGGGAACACTTCCGGTAATTCCGTCGAATTTCGGAATTAAGCTTATTCAAAATAAAGGAGTAGAGAAGCAGTTTAATGTAATAAAAACATTAGTTCAGGGAGCATCTGAAGTAATAAACTGCGGCGATGCCGGTCAGGAAGGAGAGGTAATACAGAGATGGGTATTACAAAAGGCTGGTTGTAAGGTTAATATTAAGCGTTTATGGATATCCTCTCTTACAGAAGAGGCTATAAGAGAGGGGTTTGAAAAACTTTATGATAACGATAAATTTAATCCGTTATATGCAGCAGGAAGTTCAAGAGCAATAGGTGATTGGTTATTAGGAATTAATGCAACTCGTTTGTATACAATTAAATATAGTCAGCCGGGAACAGTGCTTTCAATAGGAAGAGTGCAGACTCCTACACTTGCACTAATTGTAAATCGTTATCTTGAAATTGAGAATTTTGTTCCACAGCCTTACTGGGAGTTAAAAACAGTTTATAAAGATGTAACATTCAACTCCACGCAGGGTAAATTTTCCAGTAAGGAGGAGGGAAGTTCTGCTTTAGAAAAAATTAAGGGGAAACCATTTGAGGTTACTGATTTTAATCGTAAACCAGGGAAAGAATCACCTCCGCGTTTGTTTGATTTAACGTCATTGCAGGTTGAGTGTAATAAAAAGTTTGCTTTGTCGGCTGATGAAACTTTAAAAGGAATTCAATCTTTATATGAAAAAAAGTTAACCACTTATCCTCGTGTTGACACCACCTACCTGAGTAATGATATTTATCCGAAAATAAATGGCATTTTAAAAGGATTAAAACAATATCAGTCGTTTGTAGAACCTTTACTGCAAAGTAAGATACGTAAGTCGAAAAAAGTATTTGACGATAAGAAGGTAACTGATCACCATGCCATTATACCAACAGGAGTCACTGCTCCGGAAAATTTATCGCGTGATGAAAAGTTAATTTATGATATGGTTACCCGAAGGTTTATTGCGAATTTCTATCCTGATTGTGAAATTTCCACAACAACAATTTTAGGAAAAGTAGAGGATGTGAATTTTAAAACCTCAGGAAAGCAGGTCATAAAAGAGAACTGGCGTGTGGTATATAAATCAATGGCAGGGAAAAAGGATACTGATGATAAAATACTACCTGAATTTATAAAAGGAGAAAGTGGACCACATGAACCTGATTTTCAAGAAAAAGAGACCCAGCCTCCAAAGTATTATACTGAGGCCACCTTGTTAAGAGCAATGGAAACAGCAGGGAAACAGGTAGATGATGAAGAATTACGTGAATTAATGAAAGAAAATGGAATTGGTCGTCCTTCTACACGTGCAAATATCATTGAAACCTTATTTAAGCGAAAGTATATATATAATGTCCGTAAGAATGTGCTGCCAACAGAAATGGGTGTGAAACTCATGGAGTTTATTTCTAATGATTTACTTAAATCGGCAGAACTTACCGGATTATGGGAGAAAAAACTTCGTCAAATAGAAACTGGTGAATATCAGGCTACTGATTTTATGGCTGAACTAAAGCAAATGGTTTCTGACATAGTTTTTCAAGTAAAAAATGATTATTCAAAAGGAAAAATAATTATTGAAGAAGGAGATAGTGACAAAGTCAAGACGAAACCTAAGCAAAAAGAAAAAGTTTCAAAGGAACTGAAGTGTCCTCGATGTAATAATGGAGTTATTTTAAAAGGAAAATCAGCCTGGGGGTGTTCTGCATATTCAACGGGTTGCAAAACAATCATACCTTTTGAATATTTAGGAAAGAAATTCACGGATAAACAAATAGAATCTCTTATCAAGAAAAACAAAACTCCACTAATTAAAGGATTTACCATAGATGGTGCTAAAGTAAATGGAATGGTATGTTTTGATGAGGAGTTTAATTTAAGATTGGAAGAGGAAGAAAAGAAAGAATTGATTTGTCCTAAGTGTAAAAGTGGTAAAATTATAAAAGGGAAGTCAGCCTGGGGATGCTCTAACTATTCAAACGGGTGTAAAGTGATTATTCCATTTGTATTCTTGAAGAAAAATATTGCGCAAAATGCAATGGAAAATCTGGTTAATAAAGGTAAAACTAAGAAAATGAAAGGCTTTAGTATTTCTGACGAAGAGACCAATATTGAGGGTTTTATTGATTGGGATGAGAATTTTAATTTGAGATTCAATAAGTAATATTAATGTGTAATAGACTTTTTAACGATAATCCGGATCAAGTAAACTTGACATTACACTCACTAATGGCAATATTTTATGCGGTATAAAACAATGTTCTGCAGAAACCTTATTAAATAATAATGCACGAGCTATATACAAAATTTTATGTGGACAAAGGTTAATATGATTGCAATGCCCGTTTTTAAATTTTATATTTGCCATCAGCAAAAAAAATATACATGGATTATATTGTTTCAGCACGAAAGTATCGCCCTTCCACATTTGTATCAGTGGTAGGACAACAAAACATCACAACAACATTAAAAAATGCAATTAAGGGAAGCCAATTGGCTCATGCCTATTTGTTTTGTGGACCCCGGGGAGTTGGAAAAACAACCTGTGCACGTATATTCGCTAAAACAATAAACTGTTCGAACATTTCAGCTGATTTTGAGGCTTGTAATGAGTGTGAATCCTGTAAGTCTTTCAATGAAAACAGATCTTATAATATTCATGAACTGGATGGTGCTTCTAACAATTCTGTTGAGGATATCAGAAGTTTAATTGATAAAGTGCGGGTTCCGCCTCAGATAGGCAGCTACTCATTGTATATCATTGATGAGGTTCATATGTTATCTCAGGCGGCTTTTAATGCATTTCTAAAAACATTAGAGGAGCCACCGAAACATGCTATATTTATTCTGGCTACTACAGAAAAACATAAAATACTTCCTACTATTTTATCCCGTTGTCAGATTTATGATTTTAACCGGATAACAATTGAAGATGCTGTTGGTCATTTGCAATATGTTGCAAAAAGCGAAAGTATTGAAGTTGAAGAGGAGGGCTTAACCATTATAGCCCAAAAAGCTGATGGAGCAATGCGTGATGCACTATCCATTTTTGATCAGATTGTAGCCTTTTCGGGTAAGACCATAACATATCAGCAGATAATTGATAATCTGAATGTACTGGATTATGATTTTTATTTTAGATTGGTTGATGCATTCTTAGCAGAAGATACTACGCAAACCCTATTAATATTTGATGAGATATTAAAACGAGGATTTGATGCGCATCATTTTATTTCTGGTTTAAGCTCCCATTTAAGGGATTTAATGGTATGTAAGGATACAGCTACAGTTCAGCTGTTAGATGTTGGGGCAAAAGTAAAAGAAAAGTATGCCAGTCAAGCTCAAGGTTGCCATGTAAACTTTTTAATGGAAGCTTTAGAAATTACAAATTCATGTGATTTACAGTATCGGGTTGCCAAGAACAAGAGGTTACATGTGGAATTTTCGCTACTTAAAGTTGCCAGACTATTAACCGAACTTAAAAAAAAGTAGCTAAAAAGACAGAGCCGAATAACGGTTCCGGAAGCCAGGAGAAAAAAACTGGTACCGGTGCTTCGTCAGGTGGAATTAAAAAAACCACTATTCCCGTTAAAAAGAATGTAAATATAAAAAATGAAGGTGGGACCAGAAACCCATTGAAAACTATTTCATTAAAGGCAGCCTTATCTGGTCAATCTGATTTGAATAAATCTGAGACCAATTCTGCCAGCGAAAAACAGTTAATTGAAGAAGATGTTATTGATCCTTCATGGAACAATAGGGTTTCAGAGGATGATATTAAAAAGGAATGGTTGAATTATATGCGTCAGGTTGAACCTAATAACCCAAGACTGGCAAGTATTATGAACAACCATTTGCCTGAATTAAGACAAGAAACGATTCTGTTCGTCAAACTTAAAAATGCCACTCAGAATAGTGAATTAAATGCTGAAAAAACGAAATTGTTTGGTTTTCTGAAACGGCAACTCAAAAACGCAAATCTTAGTTTAGAAACGGAGATTGTAAGCAATGAACAACATGAAAAGAAAGCCTTTACAGCAGCCGAAAGAGCAAAATTAATGGCGGAAAAAAATCCTAATTTACTATTGTTTACAAAGAAATTTGATCTTGACGTTGAAATTTAAATAAGAGTACAGCTTCTAATTAATAGTATTTCTGTAAGAATGTAAAAATTTAATATAATATTTTCTTTAGATATATCAGAATAAACATTTTTTTTCAATACAATGAACAGAAGAAGGTAAACATTGTTTGTTTATTTGTGAAGATCGAGCATAACATAGATATTAATTATTAAAATATTAAAACCTTTTATAATAGTATAACAAAACTAGAAAAGTTTAGTGTATACTTTAAGTAACATTTTTTGATTATGACAAAAGCATCAAAAATCATTTACACCAAAACCGACGAAGCACCTGCTTTAGCGACCTATTCATTTTTACCAATTGTTAAGGCGTTTACAGGAGCTGTAGATGTAGAAATTGAGCTTAAAGATATTTCTTTAGCCGGTAGGATAATTGCAAATTTCCCTGAGAATTTAACAGAAGAACAGAAGCAGCCTGATGCATTGGCTCAACTTGGTGAATTAGCAAAAGCACCTGAAGCAAATATTATTAAACTTCCGAATATTAGTGCTTCAATACCTCAGTTAATTAATGCCATCAAAGAGCTTAAAGAACATGGATATGATATTCCGGATTTTCCGATGGAGCCTAAAAATGATGCTGAGAAAGAAATCAAAAACAGGTACTCAAAAGTATTAGGAAGTGCTGTTAATCCTGTTTTAAGAGAGGGAAATTCAGACAGGCGTGTTGCGGATGCAGTAAAGCAGTATGCAAAAAATAATCCTCATTCGATGGGGGCATGGAGTTCAAACTCAAAAACCCATGTTGCACATATGCAGGATGGAGATTTTTATTCCAGTGAGAAATCATATGTTTCTCCGGCAAAAGATTGCGTTCGAATTGAATTGGTTCAAGAGGATGGATCTATTAATGTACTGAAAGAAAAAACACCTTTACTGGCAGGTGAGGTTATTGATGGATCTTTAATGAGTAAAAAGGCCCTGCGTTCTTTTTATGAAAAAGAGATTGAAGCTGCAAAAGATGAAGATGTGTTATTATCATTGCATCTTAAGGCAACAATGATGAAAGTGTCTGATCCTGTAATGTTTGGATACGCAGTAACGGTATTTTTTAAAGATGTGTTTGAAAAATATGCATCATTATTCTCTGAAATAGGAGTTGATGCAAGTAACGGACTTGGTGATGTTTATAATAAGATTACTAGCTTACCGGAAGAGAAACAACAGGAAATAAAAGACGCAATTCAGGAGGTTTATAAAAAACGTCCGGAAATGGCTATGGTTAATTCCGATAAAGGCATTACAAACCTTCATGTTCCAAGTGATATTATTATTGATGCTTCCATGCCTGCAGCATTGCGTACCTCAGGTCAAATGTGGGGGCCCGATGGAAAGCTTAAAGATACTAAAGCTCTTATTCCTGATCGTTGTTATGCGGGAATCTACCAGGAGGTAATTTCTTTTTGTAAAGAAAACGGTGCTTTTGATGTTAAAACAATGGGTAATGTATCCAATGTAGGGTTAATGGCTCAAAAAGCAGAAGAGTATGGCTCTCATGATAAAACATTTATTATTCCAGCCAATGGAACAGTAAGAGTTGTTAATGAAGCTGGAAAGTCAGTGTTTGAACATGCAGTAGAAGAGGGAGATATATGGCGTATGTGCCAAACAAAAGATTTGCCTATTAAAGATTGGGTTAAACTAGCATTTAATAGGGCAAAAGCCACAGGTAATCCTGCCATTTTCTGGTTAGATGAAAATCGTGCTCACGATGCTAATTTGATATTAAAAGTTAACGAATACTTAAAAGCATTTGATTTATCAGGATTAGAAATCAAGATCATGAATCCTGATGAAGCAATGAAGTATACACTTAAAAGAGTTAAAGCAGGAGAAGATACAATTTCTGTAACAGGTAATGTGTTAAGAGACTATTTAACTGATTTATTTCCTATTTTAGAACTGGGAACAAGTGCAAAAATGCTTTCTATTGTTCCATTACTTGCAGGAGGAGGATTGTATGAAACAGGAGCAGGAGGGTCAGCCCCTAAACATGTACAGCAGTTTCTGGAAGAAGGTCACCTTCGATGGGATTCTTTAGGTGAGTTTTTAGCATTGGCAGTTTCTTTAGAAGATATTGGTGCAAAAAACAATAATAAAAAAGCAATAATATTAGCTAAGGCCTTAAATAAGGCTAATAGCATGTTTTTAGAAAATGATAAGTCTCCTTCCCGTAAGGTGAATGAACTTGATAATAGAGGGAGTCATTTTTATCTGGCCTTATATTGGGCTAAATCAATGGCCGAGCAGACTGAGGATGTTGAACTTCAGCGTAAGTTCGCAAAATTGGTGCTAAACCTTAAGGACAGGGAAGAGCAGATAATAAAAGAACTAATAGAATGCCAGGGAAAAGAGGTTAATATTGGTGGTTATTATCATCCAAACGAAAAAATGGTTTCAGAAGCAATGCGACCAAGTACTTTGTTAAATAAGGTGATTGACACCCTATAACATTTGATATTAAAGTATATTTACCCGAATTCTTAATCGAATTCGGGTTTTTTATTTTTATAATCTTCAATAAAATTATTTAAACTATTCATTAAAGTACGTAATAGTTTATGGTTTACGTCGTATGTTAAATCATCTATAGAATTAACAGGAAGTATACGAGGTGAGGTTCCTGTTAAAAATACAGCATCAACTTTCTGAAGCATTGCCATGTGAAGGGTAGTAGTAATAAGTTCAAAACCAAATAGTTTTATTATTTCAATAACTTTGGAGCGCATTATTCCAGGTAAAATCATATGTTCCGGAGCCGTAATTATCTTATTATCAGAAATAAAAAATACGTTTGTTCTACTTCCTTCTGTGATATAATCATCATGATTTACAAGAAGCGCCTCAAACATATGCGTTTTTTCAAGTTCATTATTTGCTGCTGTCCTGGTTTTTGTATTGGCAATTTTTACGTTAGGATTTTTTCGTTCTGCATGTAAAAGTATGGTTGGTACTCCATTAGAATACATTTGAAAAGTTGGATAGTAACTAGCAATAAACTCTACACGATAGCTTTCGACACATATTTTAGAACAGTAACAAGATATTTTTATGTTACCATTTCTGATTTTGTTTTTTGCTACTAAAACATTGATTTGATTACTTATTTCTTCATAAGTAAAGGGCATTGTTAGATTCAGCCTTGATAAACTGTTGGTCAACCTCAATACATGTTCTTCTAAAAATAAAGAGATTCGATCTTCCACCCTAAATACTTCATATATAATAGAATAGTTTTCGTATGTTACTTCATTATTTTCTGGTAATTCTTGTTTAAGGATGCCATTGTGTATGATATAGTTTATGTTTGTATTCATTTTAAAATGTATGTGAGATCCAGAATTCAATATTTATTTCAATTCAGGCATATATTAAAAGTAAAGCTTTTTGCATTAAATATTTCATTTTACTGGTTTAAATATCTATTCCTTTGTATTTACAGAATTCAAAGAGTTCATCTGAATTTTTATTATTTTTGGAATCTATGTGCGAAATAAATGATAGCTATAATACAATTTCATCACCATCAGAAGGTGTTTACAAGGATAAAGGGAGTAAATTTTTAGCATATGCATATCCTGTATATTCTGAAGATCAGATAAAGGAACATGTGAATTACTTGAAGGAAAAATATTATGATGCCAGACATCATTGTTTTGCCTGGCAATTAGGATTAGATGGAAACCGGTACAGAGCAAATGATGATGGAGAACCTTCCGGAACAGCAGGTAAACCTATTCATGGTCAGATTAAATCAAATGAATTGACAAATATTTTAATAGTAGTTGTTCGATATTTTGGTGGAACAAAATTAGGAGTATCCGGACTTATCAACGCTTATAAAGAGGCTACGATAGATGCACTTAATAATGCAAATATTGTTCAAAAGACTGTTGATGATGTATATGAGATTAAATTTGAATATTCTGCGATGAATGATGTTATGCGAATTGTTAAGGAGGAAGATATTCAAATTTTAAATCAGCAGTTTGATTTAAAGTGCAATATTGAATTTAAGGTCCGACAGGCTAATATCCACAATGTAATTAATAGATTTGAAAAAGTAGAAACAGTAAATTGTGAATATCTTAGAACAGAATAATAACCTGTTTGCAACATGAAATTTCGGCATCAAAAGGCAGTTTAGTCCTTGATTATTGCAAAATTCAGCATTGTAATATTGAACTTTGTTTATGCATACACTTATCGCAATAATTGTAAGCAGAACCTCGTATGTTTTGCATAAAAAAACAGATTTGCGGTGTTAAATTTTTCTATTAAGCTCGCTAGTCCATCAAAATTTGCATTATATATCAGTCTTTTATGTCAATTTGAAACATTTTTGTATCGAATACTTTAAAAATAAATATTTAATGAGCTAAATTCTGAAATTTTAATTGAACTTAGGTTAATAAGATTTGACATTACCCCTAATTATTATGATGAACCTTGGATACTGAAATTGGCACTGAGAAAAAGAACTTTGCACCTTTATTTAATTCAGATTCTAACCAAATTTTTCCTCCCAACATTTCAGTTAAACTTTGAGATATTGATAAACCCAGACCCGTGCCACCATGTTTTCTTGATATTTGTAAATTTGCCTGGGTAAATCTTTCAAATATCTTTTTTTGTTCATCATGAGCAATACCTATACCTGTGTCTTCAACATAAAATTCAATAAATTTTTCCTTTTGAACAGAGTAGCCAATTGTCACAGCACCATTCTGAGTAAATTTAATAGCATTGCTTATTAAATTTGTAAAAATTTGCCTTAGTTTATTTATGTCAGAATATATGACTGAATCATTGTCAGCTAATGGTGTGTCAATAACAAGTTCGTTATTTCTTTCTTCAGCTTTGTTTTTGAAAAATGCGAAAAGTGCTTCTATGAGTTTGTTAATATTTACATCATCATTATGGACTGAAATTTGACCTGTTTCAATTTTTGATATTTCTAATACGTCATTTATAATATCAAGTAATTGATGCCCACTTTTAACAATTACAGAGGTATAATATTCTCTTTCGTAAGGATTTAATGTTTTACCTTTTAATAATTCAGAGAAACCAATAATCCCGTTCATAGGAGTACGAATTTCGTGGGACATATTGGCTAAAAACGAAGACTTTAACCGATCACTCTCTTCGGCTTTCTCTTTGGCTCTAATTAAATCTTGTTTAGCCTTATCCTGAGATGTAATATCACGTACGATTGCCAATGTATGATTTTTATTTAAATAAACCATTCGAGATTCAAAAGTTTGTGTACGACCCTTTATTTGTAATTCATATTTAAAGGTTTCAGCAATTTGAGTTTTTAAAACTAATTGTATTTTATCAATCGTTAATTCAGCAATGTTTGAGGGTAAAACTTGATTAATTTTATGATTTAAAAATGAGTTAGCATCTTTATATAAAATACTTTCATCATTCGTGTGATAATCTCTAATATAACCCTTTTCATCAAATACAAACATCATATCCGGAATTGCGGATAAAAGACCATTCACTTTTGCAATATTCTCTTCTAACTTATCGTTGCTTTTTGTGAGGTTTTTAATAAGTATTTTTTCGTTTGTGATATCATTTAAAGTACCAAAACCTTTATATGCAATTTCACCTTTGAAAAGCATGATCCCATTCCCAAGTACGTATTTAATTTTATTATCAACAGAGGTAATCTTAAATTCAGATTTCCATGATGTACGTTTATTAATTGAATCTTCCCAATTTTTCTTGATTTTACTCCTTTCATCTTTAGGAATCACTTTAAGTAATTCATTAAGAGTATTAATTTTGTTCAATTTTGGTGATATAATTTCCGGGTTACCATGCCAAATCAATTGATCATCCATTGGATTCCATTCAAAAATAATATCAGAGATTTGTGTAGCCACTAATCTGAATTGCTCTTCACTATCCCTAAGTGATTGTTCAGCTATACGTGTTTCCTCTATGTCCTGAGCAACACCATGAACACCTGTGTATTCTCCATTTTCATTATATATGGGCCTCATGGAAACACGTGCCCAATGAAAATCACCATCTTTATCTCTAAGTTTTACCTCCGAAACAACAGTGGCACCCTCAGCTACTTTATTTAGTGCATCAGAAAAAGTAATTTTATGATTTTCATTTACAAAATTCAGGAAATGATGTCCAATTACCTCACTTGGACTGTATCCAATTAATAATGATACAACCGGACTGGTGTACGTGCAAATACCTTCTCGGTTTGTAGAAAAAATTACATCATTAATCTTTTCTACTAAATCTTTATATTTTAATTCGCTTTCTTTTAACGCGTTTTCAATTTGAAAACTTAAAGTCTGGTCTTGAATAATGCCGATACCTCCGCATATCTTATTGTCTTCGTTGTAAACTGGTGCAGCTTTTAATAAGATATATGTTCCACTATTACTTGTTGTTGTAATGTATTCACCTTCATATTCATCTTCAACACCTAAAAGGGCACTTTTTAACGTAGGAATAACTCTTTTATCATGAATCTGATTGACGTCTAAACCAAGTAATGCTTCTCTGTTCGATTTCAGGATTTGACTAATTTTTTCATTTAGATCAGTAATCACCATGTTTGTATCAAAGAGAAATATTCCAACAGGAGAGTAATGAAAAAATTGTCTGAAAATTTCATTTTCTCTTAATAGAGTTTCGTGTGGAATTGACTTAATTGGTATTGGTCTATTTTCATTTAAAAGGTCATCTTCAATAATGTTTTTTATCTTATTAAGATATATCATTTTTTCCTTTTCCAGGAAGCTAAATTCTCTACTATACATACATAGAGCTCCAAATATAGAGCCATTTTTTGTATACAACGGAAAACTATAAAAACACTTAAGGTTTTCAGCTATTTCAATATAAGAATTATATTTTTTTTTAGATTGAAGATCTGAAATAGAAAAGGAGTGTTGTTCTTTTATTGTGGTTTTTATTAAACTTTCTTGAGAAGTACAATTTTTTAAGATTGAATTTTCTTTTGGATGACTATATGCTAAAGCAACAAATTGATTATGGGGTAGTTCAGATGCAACTATTAAACTGCAGTTCATTAAGTCAGCAAATAAATTAAGTTGACTTTTCCAACGTTTTAAATATTGATGATAATTAATTGTACTATTCACGACATGGTGCTTAATATTTCTAGTTTGAAAATACGATATAAATACTTAATAAGCATTTATTTTTATTGAAACAACCGTTATTTATTGACGAATGTATTAATGTATAGTGTAAAATGTATTGAAGTAAGTTTATAATAGTAGTTAATCCAGAAATAACTATTTTTAATTTAGTTGTTTGAAGTCTCAAGTTGGTGATATGCAAAAAAGGTTGTTGTATTAGGCTCACCATCAAAGAAAAATGTCTCCCGTATACTTTGATCTCCATTAACCACAATCTGAATTTCATTTCTGCCAGGTTTAAGGGGAATTCTAACATAATGTATGGCATATGGAAGAGACTGCCAATTTCGAGTATCTGCTTTCTCGGTAACTGCATTTATAATGCTAACAATTGTTCCCAGGTTTTTATCTTCCTTATTGGCCATACTCTCCATTGCCTTTTTTGTAGCTAATCTGGCCAATCCATACGCAAGTTCACGTGCCATTCTGTCTTTAAGTGATTGAAAAGCTATAGCATTAATATTTTGAGAAAGTTCTAGTGGATATATAGAGTCGTTTAATAGTAACTCAGCTTGGTTAAACACCGGTTGTCGTTCAATGTATTTAGGAAAGGCAACTCTAAGAAATGATAAATTTTTAAAGGCATTTTGTTCTCGTTTATTTCTGTTCCCCACGTAAACAGGAATATTTAAATCATAATCTTCATTCGCATATGTAACCCATCCATTATTAAATCCTGCATTTGTAAGATTTATACTCCACTCGGATTTTACAGGTCCAAAACCATTCATCCATAAAAAAACTAATGATCCATTATCAGTATTCTGTTGATTAAAAGACATATTGAATTTGTCTTTATAGAAATTGTAATCATCTTTAAATCCCAATATATACGAAGTTCTAAGTAAATCCTTTTTTAATTGTAATGGGGGAGGAAGGTTAAATAAGGTGTTATATTCATTCTCATACGCCTCAAATGCATTTCGATAAGCAATAAAAGCGTTGTTTATATCTCCGGATGCATCATATATCATGCCCATTAAATTGTGGGCAAATGCATCGTTCGAGTATTTATTTTTCACCTTTTTATATTTATTATTTAAAATCTGAAGCTGAATATTTACACGTCTACATTCCACCAATGCTTCTTCATAATTATTTAGCATCAGGTAATTAAGCGACTTATAATAATGCACCATAACAACTTCAAAATCTTCTGGTTTATAAGGTCTTACCATTGGGTTTGATAATAAAGCCAAAGCCTCATTCCCCAAGCCCGATTTAAAGTCTTCATTGTATAAGTCAGCTTTATTGAAATATGAATTACTAATTTCATGTTCCCCAAGCATAAAGTTTACGACACCTTTATTCAAATAAAATAGGACTCTGTTAATACCTGTTTCACCTTTTTTATCATTATTTAAAAGCTTGTTAGCGGCTTTATATTCTCCGCTGGTAATATAATTTTGAAGTTGTAAGTTTTTTTGATAGTAGGTAGCACATCCCCAACAAGTTAAAGCAATTAATAAAATGCTTGTAAATCGAATAATATACTTGTTAATCAGAAACATAAATATATAAAGAGGTATTATTTGTTGGTATGAAGGAATATGAATAGTAATAAATTCATAAAGTCAACTATCTGTTATTAATATACAACAGTTAGTTAACTCTTTTGCTTACTAGTTTATGATACTACTATTTATTAATGTATTTTTTTATAGCGTTTTGTTTTTGTTTCCACCAATATAATGCTTTCGATACTACTGTAAAAACAGGCAAACTACAAACAACCTTAAAATCGAATTCGAGTTCGAAAAAAGTAAAAATTAAATAAGCTCCTCCTATCCCAAAAACAGCCATTATAGCATACCAAAATAGGCTTTTAGCTTTTTTACAGTTCTGCCAAAAGTTAGAAAGATATTTGTACTCACTCTTTAGTCTATTTGATTGCAAAGTAAAATTCTCACCGAGTGATTCATCATTTAATCCAATACTATCTAAAGAAGATTTAAGTTTATCATTGCCATTACAAACATCTAAAATACCTTTACCTATATTCTCTACTATACTTGTTTTTAAATGTTGTGATTCCT
>JBNKGY010000033.1:0-26897 GCA_050290065.1 Marinilabiliaceae bacterium | reverse complement strand
CAGCTTTCAGATGGATAAAAAGGCTGATTTGCTACATTAAATTTTAAATTGAACTCAGATTTGTACAAAAATAATAAGACATCAATATTTTCAGGGAAAAGGCCGCAACGAACAGAATTTTGACGAAAATGAATTGTCTTTGTGCCAAAAATGTAATTTATAACAGAAAGTTTAAGTAAGCAATTTTGTCAATAGCATTTCATTAATAGAAATCTTATTATTGAAATAAAAGATTGTCGCAACCTCAGAATAGCTTATTGAGAAACGATTACAGATACAGAACCATTATAAATAATAAATTAACTTAAAAATGAAAAGGATTTTTTGTGTACCTATTCTATTACTATTTGTTTTTGAAATATTTAGTCAGCCGTATCATGTTTCCAGCCCCGATGGATTAACAAAGGTAACAGTAGGCTTAAAAGATGGAAAACCATATTATACCTTAACATACAATGAAGCGTTAATGCTGGAAGAATCCGCTCTGGGCTTAGTAACCAATCTAGGTGATTACAGTACTGAAATGAAAGTGCTGGAGACAAATAATACCACTATCAGTAAACAGTATTCGATGGACAAGATTAAAAAGTCATCGATAGATTACCGGGCAAACAAGTTAATGCTCTCTCTTGCCAATAAAGATAATCACAAACTAGACATCATCTTTCAGGTAAGTAATAACAACATAGGCTATTGTTATAAATTATACCCTATCGGTGAAAATGTTTCTTGTAGAATTGAAAAGGAGTTAAGTGGCTTTAACCTAAAAGACAATACGACAACCTTTATAACCCCACAAGCAACTCCCGGAATTGGCTGGAAGAAAACCAAACCCAGTTACGAGGAAGAGTATGTGGCAGACGATGTATTAGGAGCTGCATCGAAATATGGATTAGGATATACATTTCCATGTCTTTTTCATGTAGGTGATGATGGTTGGATTCTCATTTCCGAAACCGGAGTTAGCAGTAAGTATTGCGCCTCTCACTTAAGCGAAGGAACTACTGATGGAGTATATTCTATTGCCTTTCCTCATGAAAAAGAAAATAATGGAGTAGGAAACGTTGAGCCATGCATTACTTTGCCAGGAACTACACCATGGAGAACCATCACTGTTGGTGATCAATTGAAACCTATTGTTGAAACTACAATCCCATTTGATTTAGTTGAACCGCTTTACGAACCTTCACAAAAGTATAAATATGGACGTTCTACCTGGAGTTGGATTATGTGGCAAGACCGTAGTATGAACTACGATGATCAGATCACTTATATTGACTTAGCTAAAGAAATGGGTTATGAGTATATTTTAATGGATGCTCTTTGGGATAATCAGGTTGGTTATGATAAGATGCCTGAATTAATCCAATATTCGCAATCAAAAGGTGTTGATGTATTTTTATGGTATAACTCTAATGGCTATTGGAATAACGCACCCCAAGGTCCTAAACACAGAATGGATAATGCTATTGCTCGAAAAAAAGAGATGAAATGGCTAAAAGAGTTAGGTGTAAAAGGGTTAAAAGTAGATTTCTTTGGAGGTGATAAGCAAGAAACAATGAAACTGTATGAGGAAATTCTTTCCGATGCTAACGAGTATGGTTTAATGATTATATTCCATGGCTGTACGCTTCCACGTGGTTGGGAAAGAATGTATCCAAACTATATTGCTAGCGAAGCTGTATTGGCATCTGAAAACCTTATTTTCACACAACATGCCAATGATATGGAAGCCTACAATGCTTGTCTGCATCCATTTATAAGAAATGCTGTTGGTTCCATGGAATTTGGTCCGGTTTTATTAAATAAACATCATAACAGAACAAATGATGGAGGAAACACCAGACGAACCAGTGACATATTCCAATTGGCTACTTCTATTTTGTTCCAAAGTCCGGTTCAGATGTTTGCTATTGCACCGAACAACTTGAAAGATGTACCATCGTTTGAGATAGATTTTATGAAAAAAGTACCTACAACATGGGATGAAACAGTTTTTATTGACGGATATCCGGGCAAGTATTGCGTATTGGCACGTCGACATGGCGAGAAATGGTATGTAGTTGCTGTTAATGCTCAAAAAGAAGCAGTTAAACTAAAAGTAAAACTTCCAATGATGGCAAGTAAAGAGGTTGAAAGGTATGGTGACAATAAAAGTCTGGAGCCGTACATGGATAAGCTTAAAATCAAAAAGACCGGTTTTACAAATATCTCCATTCAGCCTAATGGAGCAGTTATCTTAACTGAATAAAAAGACTCTTAAAATATAAAAGAAAAAGGCTGTCGCATAACCCAATACGGCAGCCTTTTGTTGTTTTAGAATAGTTGCTGATCAGGGATTAAATCAATTAGTGAAAACATCAATAACTACGCACCTTTCATTCAAGATTTTTTGTAGATGACTGGCATTTGGCCTTTCCATTTATTCCATATGTCTTTTTGGGTAATTAATTCAGCCATAAAATGACCAACATTAATTCTACTTATGGTTCCTGCATTGAAGATTGCACTTCTGGTTGGGGAAGGAAAAACTTCGTATTCAGATACTTTGTCTTCATTAATTAAACCATCCGGTCGAACAGCGACCCATTCAATGGAATGATCATTTTGTCCAATTTCAGTTCGTAAATAATCTGCGGCGTTTTCATTATCCACATGCGGTGGTAATAAAAGTCTAAGTAATCCTATCACAGCCTTTTGAGCAAGCGAAATTGGTTCATTTAAATCTCGGTTTCGATTACCTGTTGTATTCATTAATACAAATTTCACAGGTTTATCTTTAGGTTCTGCTATTTTGATGGCATTACAAAGAGCAATTACTGCATCCGTCACTAATTTCCGAGGCTTACCAAATAATCCTTTCCAGGTTAAATTATGACCTAAACATGAGGCAATTGCCTGACATCCTTTGATATGTTCAACCAAATCATTTTCTCGAATATCCAATATACTGGCTTGTATGATAGACACCTGATCATTGTTTTTCCATGATTCAGGCAATTTATCCGGTGAACGAACAATCACCTTAACCTCATGTCCTCTCATTAGTAATTGCTCTACCAACTGCCTTCCTGTTGCACCACTTGCACCAACTATTAATATCTTCATATTTAAATAATTAATTGATTAAACAAAATACGGGTAAATTTCTTAAAACTCAAACAAGTAAAAGCGTGTTTGGGTTGAAATTAAATAACATAGTAATTTAAGTGACCACTCTTTAGAAGACTATTTCCTACTGGTTAATCTTCTCTGGAAACACCAATAATTATCATAACAATACATATGAAGCTACTTAATATAAAGTATTTGCAATACGCAAGTTGACACTCTACACTATGTAGTGTTCGTCTATAAAGTCCAACTACAGCGTTGATGCTCAAAATCCAAATCCTCATATACGCGAGTATACTGCGGTTTGAATTTTTCACACGCCTTGTATTTAAACTTTATACTCCAAACACACTACTTTATGGACATGCACTATGTATATGAATTTTGCTTTTAATAATTTACAAATTAAATAATAATGAAAGTCTTAAAATTTAAATTTTAACTCTCAATAAAATTAAGATAATGTTGTTCATATATGTTCATTATTAAATGGTTAATGATTATTTTTAACAATATACTTATAAATATTGTAATGTTTTATATATCATCTTTATCCTATCCGAAGAACAAAAGTATAGGTTCATTTCTATTTGAAATTTAATTTATAATCTGCAAATGGGCAGCAATCATAAATATTCAACCACCAGTCAAAAAAAAGAAATAATTAGGATGTTCAACTCTTTTACTGTTGGTGTATAACGTCTAATAGTCTATTTTTGATTTATATAAATATAAATATTAAATGACACAAAAATCTAAGATAAATACATTTACCAAAAATACAGCTTGGATTTACCTCGGTAAAATTGGTTCTCAAATTTTAGCATTTATTACAGCAGTATTGGTGATAAAAAAACTGGATGTAGATATGTATGGTACATATAATTTATTGCTGAAATTTATTATTTTGTTTAATGTATTTTCCTTATCTCCAATTGGGAGTGTATTCAATCGATATATTCCTGAGTTAATTTCTAATAATGAAAACAGGAGACTGACAAAACTTATTTTCACTGGAATTTCACTGATTGTTATAAGTGCAATAGCTATAGCTACTATAATGCTAAATTTTAGTGATATATTATCAGGTTTTCTTAATATTCCTAGTTTTGCTCAGTATAAAGTAGCCTTACTTGCGTATATCATGTTAATGATACTCCGGCAGGCAATGGTTTCAATTCTCACTTCGTCTCTTTTGCATAAGCAAACATCTATTTTTTTGCTTTTTAGTTCATTTATCAGATCGGTTTTATTAATTGCATTATTGCCATTTTTAACGATCAATGTATTATTGCTAATTGAAGCAATTGCCTCATTTATTTATATTTTACCAGGTGGATATGTATTGTATAAATTTATAGTATCGGTAAAAGCAAAAGCAGTGGTTGAAACAAAAGTAGAAGTTGATAAAAAGCGAGTGATAAGATACGGTATGTTTTCTTCATTAAATGAATTAGGTGCCGGCATTGTTGGGAAAACTTCTGATTACTTTATCATTTCTTCGATGTCGAATTTGCATAATGTGGGTATTTATGCTTTTGCAACCAAAATTTATGATCTGATATTTAAATTATTGCCGTTTAAAGAGTTCATGACAGTTGTACGTCCCTTGTTCTTTCAAAAATATTCGAATGACTATAATGAAAGTGAATTTCATAATGTATACAACTTCATGATAAAGTGTATGATGCCCGTTTACATTATTCCTGTTCTGTATTTTGTAGTATTTGGGCAATCATTAATTCAATTTGTTTTTGACGCTAAATATGCCGAAGCTTACCTCGTATGCGTGTTGGTTTTACTTTCAAATGTCTATTATGCATTTTTCTTTCCTGTAGCATTAGTGATGCAGCTTAAAGAGAAAATGGATATCGCACTTTATAGTAAAGTAATTGTATTCTTTAGTATTGCTGCTGGTATTTTGGCCATGAAATATTATGGTATCATAGGTGTTGCAATAGCAACATTAGTTGGGGATTTATCTAAAAACTTTTTTATACTTATTTTACTGAAGCGAAAAGTGAAGATTAAATACAGACTAAATGAATATAGGAATTATTTATTTGTTTTTGCAGGTATAAATATTCCTTTTTTTATGATCTCTTATTATAATATTAATTTTCCCTTTTTGGTTATTGGAACCTTAATTTACTTTCCGCTTACATTATGGAGCATAGTAAAATTCCACCCTTTTAAATCTTTTGATCTGGAATTACTTGAAAAAATGGGGCAGTCCAATAAGTCAACAAAATTGGTAAGAAAATTGATTCTTAAGATACAAAAGGTTAGCTTGTAAATTCAATTTTTTTATTAAATGCAAGGAGTGTTGTTAGCCGGTATAAATATTTGTAAAAAGTTCAGATTGTTAATTTAGTATCCCTAAGTTCAATTTTGAGGGTGATTTTTACTTATCAACATGAACCTATTGAATTATAGATTGTTATCCATAAGTGAAATGTTTTGTTTATCCAATGGGATTTCTTAACCTGTATTTCAGAATGCACATTCGATTATAGGTTGACATACTTGTATTTTATCAATAAATTGCTTTTGAATTGTTTGCCAAATTAAATAGTGAGAATATTTTAAGCCTATATCTATGGAAGATTTTACTTTATTTTTAAAAAGAAATGTATCTAAGAGATTTGTATTTACAACGTATATGCTGGTAACAGCATTTTTTATGTGTTCAGGAACACCTTTAACTCCCATAAAAATATGGGGTGGTGTTGGTCCGGGTTCTGAAGGTTTAACAATGGAAGAAAGACTAAACTCAAGGACTCCAAGTGGAAGCTGTACTATTGACAGAACTGCTTCAGGAATTACAGAGCCGGAATTGGTTCCATTTGTACCGGTAAATCCGAACGGAATGTCAGTTATAATATGCCCTGGAGGAGGTTATTCTCAGTTAACTTATGACGTTGAAGGAACTGATATAGCAGATTGGTTTAATGGATTGGGAATTACTGCATTCGTATTAAAATATAGATTACCACCAGAAGGGCATATTAATTTTAGTGATGTTCCTTTAGAAGATGCACAAAGAGCAATAAGAACAATAAGATATAATGCTTCCTCATGGGGATTATTAGAAGATAGAATCGGAATTATAGGATTTTCAGCAGGAGGGAATGTAGCTGCTTCTCTTGCTACAATGTACAATAAAGAAGTATATTCTAGAATCGATAATGTTGATGATATAAGTGCCCGTCCAAATTTTGTGATGTTGGTATATGCTTTAATCAGTATGGAGTCTGATATAACTCATGATGGAGCAAGGGATAATCTTTTGGGAGGTTCCATTACTCAAGCGTTGATTGATGAATATTCTGCAGAAAAGCATATTGATGCTAATACTCCTGTTGCCTTTTTAGCGCATGCGTCGAACGATGGATCTGTTGATTATGAAAATAGCGTTAGGTTTAATACTCAGCTTGGAAATGCCGGTGTTGATTCAGAATTACACATCTACTCAAGTGGTGGTCATGGGAAAGGAATCTGTAGGTTATCTTCTTCGGATGATTTAATTAATTGGACATCCGATTGTGAAAACTGGATTAATAACTTAAACCTGTCAACCTCAATTGAAGAAAAAAACTATGAAGATCAGATAGAATTTGTTTCCTATTACAAAAGAAATACGGATCAGATTGTTTTTAAAATTGATAATAATTCCAGTAAACCTTTTGAAGATATAACATTAAGTTTGGTTGATATCACAGGAAATGAGGTTTATAAAAAAACTTATTCAGGAGGCGGGTATCAGTCTGTTAAGCAAGTTGAAGTTAATTCTCCGGTAAATTATAATGGAATTTTTATTTCTATTCTTTCCTATGGGTCAAAAGTATATACAAAAAAGTTGATAGTTAATAAATAGTACTTGAAGCTCTGATATTTGTATTGGAATTATTAATTTGTATTTTTTAAATATCTAGAATGTAGGATTTGTTTTGAAGTGCAAAATCTGCGAGATCAGGAGAAAATAATTGTTACTTAAATTAGATATCAGTGTATTATTTAATGCTTAAATGTTCGAAAATTAATTATTTTTGATCGAAAATAATTAAAATGATACGAAAATTGTTACTGTTCTTGGTTTTTATCTTGCAGGTAGCCAGTCAATTGAATGCTCAAATTGTGTTTGAAAAAGGCTATGTGATAGATGATTTAAATCAGAAAAATGATTGCCTGATAAAAAATGTAGATTGGAAAAACAATCCAGAGAGTTTTGAATATAAAGTCTCCGAAAACAGTGAGATAAAAGTGGCTAATGCATCATCAGTAAAACAATTTGAAATTTACGGAGCTTCAAAATATGTGAGTGCATTGGTGCAAATTGATAAATCTAGCAACCAGATAAACGAATTAGATACCAAAAGAAACCCCGATTTTGAAAAGAAACAATTGTTTCTTAAAGTCTTAATAGAAGGTAAAGCATCTTTATATAGCTATAAAGACAATTCAATCTCCCGTTTTTTTTACAGTATTGATAATGGTGAAATCAAACAGTTGGTTTATAAAAAGTATTTGGTAAAAGGGAATGTCGCCAAAAACAATTACTTTAGGCAACAACTTTTACTTGATTTGAAATATGAAGGATTATCATCCAAAGATGTCGAAGGAGTAGATTATACAAAAAAGGAATTGGAATGTTATTTTACTCATTATAATGAAGGTATGGGTGTAATGCCGATAACTTACGGCAAAAATAAGAAAGAAAAGCGTTCTTTAAATTATTCAATCAAAGCAGGGGTTGGCAATAGTCAATTAAAGTTTGCATCATCTCCATATACTTCAGGCAAGTTAGATTTAGGATCTAGTATTGTTCCAAGAATTAGTGTTGAGGTTGAGTACATTTTGCCGTTTAATAAAAACAAGTGGAGTGTTTTTATTAAACCCACTTATCAGCGATTTGTTTCTAAGGGGAAATTTGAAACAACCATTGTGAGTGGGAAAGCACTTTTAACAGAAGCAGACTATCAATCAATTGAAATCCCAATAGGTTTAAGACAATATTTTTTTCTAAACCAAAAAGATAAGTTGTTTGCCAATTTATCATATATCTTGGATTATCATTTCAATTCTTCAATTGATTTTAAAAGACTCAATGGAGATATTTTCAATCACTTGGATATTCAATCGAGAAGAAACTTTGCATTTGGCTTCGGTTATAGCCATCACTCCAGAATTAACTTTGAATTGGAATATCAGTTACCTAGGAATATAACAGGTAGGTATACTGGGTGGAAATCAAGGTACAGTTCAATTACGGCAAGTGTTGGATATACTTTTTGATTCTCTTGGTTAACCAGGTTCTAGCGGATATTCGCATGTGCAAATATCATCATGTAAATCTATTCATTAAAAAAAGCCTAACATGCGTGTTAATAGGTTAGGTGTTTGGCTTGATAAAATACAAGGTATTGCAAAATATAAATCTGAGGTTTTTGGTGACTATTTTATAGCGCAAAAGCTAGTAGGTAGCAACGAAGAGAGACGCTTAAAACCGAACCTTTTCTTTTTTTGCATTCTTTTTGGGATGTCGTCGCGCTTTTTTGCCACCACTTCACAAATTGCTCACAGATTGTTCGCCATAGAAGAATGAATAGTTTGTGATTATATGCTGAAATACAGATAATCAGAAAACTTGTTTTGAAGTAATTTCAATTCGTAATAACCTACTTTATTCATAAATATATCATCGAGCAGATTATCTGTTAGTTGTTATGTTATATTCACTTAAAAGGAAAAAGCTTGCTTATAGGGAGACTGAGTTAGACATGAAATTTTGGATTCAGATTGATGTATCTCTTATGTTTTGTATAAAACACTGATTTACTGCGTTAAATATTTCTAGCTAACTCGCTAGTTCTGCAATATTTGCCTTGTTTATCCCCATTTATATCATTCTGAATTCTAAAATTTAAATAGAACTTGGATTAATAGACTATTTACTGTATAGGGTTTAAGTCTGGAAAAGACAAAGGATGCATTATCAAACTTTTGTGTTTGATAATGCATCCTTAAATTTTTTTATGCCCTAAAAGTTGGACTTTTTTCGGTGTCCTCATCTGGAGCTACGATATTTTTATTATGAGTTATCTGATTTATTAAAGCTTCGGACTATCCTTTGTTACCATCGTATGAACCATATCGGAACCTGATCCTATATCAACTTTAAAAACACCATCGGGTAGTTTTGATAAATTCAATACAATTTTATTTCTACCAACTTTTGCAGAATAACTTTTAGTTAAAACTACTTCATTTGATTCATTAACTATTTCAATTGGTATGGTTAATTTCTGAGAGCATTGTATTTCAATAGCAAATAATCCTTTTGTTGGATTTGGATAGCTTTTTTCAAGAATGATAATGTTTGGTGTTTCATTCTTTATAATAACCCATGTGTCTGTTGTAATGCCATTACTCAATTCACAAGTGTAGCTGCCAGATGCGATCTCAGAAAAATTAAAATGAAATGTATTTGCATTGTCTTCTCCACTCTTAGCCGAAATTGTTTGTTCTAAAATGGTCAGATTTGAATCGTCTGTAATTTTCGCCGTTACATTGCCATCTTCCGGTGAATAAAAGGTAAAGCTAAAATCGTCAATAACTGGATTAGGAGATTTGCTAAGTATCTCCAAATCTCTTAAAACAATATCCTCAGGTTTTGTGACATTACAGCTCACATTTGTGGTACCATTATTTAATGTGATAATATATTGTCCTGCAGGCTCATCATTTAAATCAACTGTCAGTTGATTGTCTGCCCCATATTGAGGACTGTCAGTTGTTGTTAATATCTCGTTATTGGAATCATCAAAAACCGTAACATCAACAGGATTTGTATCTGGTGAAAAATAAGTAATTGTAGCGAATCCATCTGTAGTACTGGTTGTGAAATTAGTAATTTCCAATACTTCAACAATTATTGTTTCTTCTTTGGTAATATTACAACTTTGGGTAGTTGATCCATTATTAAGTATAACATGGTATTGTCCATTTGGCTGTTCGCTCAAATTAATATTTAGCTGATTGCCTCCTCCGGTCTGAGGTGTATCCGACATAGTTATTACTTCAGTATTGGATGCATCATTTACTGTGACGTTTACAGTATTTGTATTTGGAGAATAGTAGGTAACTGTTGCAATACCATCTGTTGTATTTGCTGTATAATTAGTTATTTCAAGTAAATCAGGTGCTTCCGACGATGAAAATATATTAATTCTTGTTGAAGTTAATCCACTTGCATCTGCTCTTATTACCATATTATCATAACCGCCTTCAATTGTAAATTCAGCTTTCCCGTTTACCGCATTTGCCGGGTTCGAAGATGTGATTGTTCCATCTCCACTTTCAATACTTAAAGTAATAGAATTTGTTGCATTAGTAATTCTCCCATAACCTCCTGCAACTTCATCGCATACAAATACTTTTATTGTTGTAGTTTCCTTGGCGGCAATTGTTGCATCGGAGGTATTTGCTTTTAAGTTTGATGCAATACCACTTCCATCTCCGCTGACGGCTCCTGCCCATACATTGGTTGGTTCACCAGCGGTTTCTTTTGACCAGAATCTGGCTGCAGGGTGACCCTCTCGAATTGGGATAGTAGTCGTAGGAGCACCGGATTGGGCTCCTGTCATGGAATAATAAAAGTCGTTTGAAAAGGAAACTCCATTGTTTGAAGTGCCTTGAAAAATATTATTTCTTGAGTTTCCAATAAAATAGTGCTTCCCATTAAAATAGTCAATTCCTTTAGGGTATACGGATAAACCACTTCCAGCCTGTACTTGCCAGGACGATCCATTAAAATAGTGAACAACATCCTCCCAATTACCAGCGTCATGAAATTCCCATATTAATATTTCACCCGTTTCGCTAACTGCATTCATGGGGGCATAACCCATATAACCTTGCCTTAAAGGATCTCTTTGTGGTGGAACAATTTCACAATAATTATCCATATCAGTTTCATTGATTGAACTTCCTAATGAAGTGCCATCTGCACTGTAAAACTGTTCGTTTTCTGGTTCAAAGTAAGCATGGTATAATCCTTCTCTTGCCCAGTCATGATTATTGGCAGGAATACTTGCCCCGGCTAGTGTCCATGAAAAATGAAATCGCTGAGGAACTCCTTCTCTGTATGGTTCCTCAGAAATCATACCTACATATATTTCTCTAAAACCTTCTGCATCAACAGCTCTTTGTATTGCCATCACAGGTTGACTCCAGGTAACTCCGTTGTCTACGGATTTAACGTAATACATTGGCCTTATAACATTGGCAACAGTAACCCTGTAGAATATATAAATATCTCCGTTTCTGGTTTTAATGGGCATGGGGTATGAACCATCATCAGCCTGAGTTAACTCTTTTGAAGTCCAGGAGCTTGGATCTCCGGCAATATCCATTTTTGCAATCTTTAGTGGGATATTATGTGCTCCGTAAACAACAATCGGTCTTCCATCATCCGGAAGGACGATCTGAGGGTAATTGTGGTTGTCGTCCTGATCGGCTATTCCTACAGTGTTTCCATTGTCCCAGGTGTTGTTATTGTTATGGTCGCACGTTACAACATAAGCATTCCCTTTTCCTGTTGTGTTCATATATACCATGTAGGTTTTATTGCTTTCCCTGTCATATACGCCAACGCCCATCGGTCTTACATCGTCATTATGGCCATCATTACCTAATAAAGTACTCCTAATAGTCGAGTTATCAGCAAATATTGCTGCGTTATTATAAAGTGAAAGTTCCTTGTTAGATTCAAATGTTGCTGGAAATGAATTTGTGGAAAATTCAATTTCATTAGCCTTGCTCGTAATAATATCAGCAGCTCTTTCATTTGATGAGCAATGAAGAGGGGCAAGTAGCAAATTTAAAAATAACAATAATGATAAATTTTTCATGACATCATGATTTTAGAATTTATATTTATTGCTACCGGCGAAAGCTAGTTCTTTTAGGCTAATTTTTTTATGTGTGGTGTTCTGTAAGTTACAATCTATATTAATTATAACCAAAATAATTGTAACTATATCTACTACGGAATGTTTCAAATATTGTTATGATTATTTTCGGTTTTATTAGAAAATGATATGGACCATCGTTCAAATTTCACAAAGCTAAATTATTCGAATTTGCTCCTCAAATAAAATAAAAAATATTTCAAATTAATTATCATACCTGAACATGTTAAATTCGAGAGGTTCAAAATTTTCATGTAGAATAATTGGATGTAAATTTGGTATGAAAAAATACGAAAAAAATCGACAACCCATTAAACATTTTTTCGAGTTGTTGGTTGTTGAAGCCTTTGTATAATTGGATGTTGCTATGTTTTATAGATGTTGTTTTTTTTAAATAGGGTAAAAATTGTAATGTCCGTTTTTTTGCAATTTGTTTTTCTTAAAATACTTAGCTTTTATCAATGAAATAAGTCTGTTCGACAAAGTCTTAATGCATTTAAGATGAAAAAGGCATAGATTTATTAAAAAGATTTGGATCAGATTTTATTAGAAATTAATTATTAAATGGTATGAAAAATCAAATTAGAAATTTTATTGCGGAGACAACTTTTATAGATCCTGAAATTATTAAAGATGACACCTTAATTTTTGACGAAGGATTATTTGATTCAATGGGTTTATTGGGTTTAATTAATTTTTTGGAGAGCGAATACAATGTTGTTACTGAAGATACGGAACTTCAGGAGGAAAATTTTGGTAGTGTAGAACGTATTGCTGCATTTGTAGAAAGAAAACTGGTTGTTGCCTAGTGATCATCAATTATTGTTAAGTTATTATTAGATTTGTTGGAGCTACGTCGTTGAATTATATGGTATACAGACATTATGAAAGGAGTATTTTATAATCCCACTCTATTTCATAATTTGTTAATGACATTTTCCAGATTACTTCATTTTAACTGTACTTATTTGTTTGACTTACTTCCTATAAAAGCAATGGCTATTATTTAGTTTCAATATGGTTTGAATTGAATCGGAAAAACTCACCTGAAATACCTATCTGAAAATCCGGTTTTAATAGTAGAAACAGGAGAAAACATAATTAATGTGAAATATTGAATTGATTTAGGATGTTTTTGCGATTAAGTTTGATTAAAGCCTGCAATAGAAAATCTATACTGGACTATTATTTTTTTATAAAACTGGAACTATGTGTGGTATCGCCGGATTTACTTCTCAAAATAGAACAATAGACTCAAAGCGTACATTAAATGCAATGCTTACGCGTATTCATCATCGTGGACCGGATGAATGTGGTTTGTATTTAAATGATGATGCATGTATCGGGAATGTTAGATTAAGTATTGTTGATTTGGCTTCCGGACAACAGCCTTTAAGTACGCCCGATAAAAGGTTTTGGATTGCCTACAATGGTGAGGTTTTTAACTATCCGGAACTCAAAAAATTACTTGAACAGAAAGGACATACGTTTAAAACCAATTGTGATACAGAAATAGTTGTGCATATGTATCAGGAATTTGGTACTGATTGTTTAAAGCAGCTCAACGGTCAATTTGCGTTTTCAATATGGGATAATCAAAAGAAAGAATTGTTTTTAGCCCGAGACAGAATGGGGATTCGACCCTTATTTTATACTCAACAAAAAGGAAATTTCGTTTTTGCATCGGAGTTAAAAGCAATCTTTGAGCACCCATCTGTTGAAAGAGGTTTTAATGTTCAAAGTCTACAGCAGGTGTTTACTTTCTGGACCGCGTTAACACCCAATACGGTATTTGAGAATGTCTATGAAATACCACCAGGTCATTACGCTTTGTATAAGAATGGAGAACTAAAAATAAACTCCTATTGGAATCTTAATTTCAAGAAAAATGCAAATTTGTCCTTCACAGATGCTGTTGATCAATTCCAGTCTTTATTTCAAGACTCACTGGCATTAAGGATGAGAGCTGATGTTCCGGTTGCCGCTTATTTAAGCGGAGGTATTGACTCTACAAGTACCACAGCCTTTATAAAAAAAATGTTTCCAGAAGCATTAAATACTTTTTCAATAGGTTTTGAAGAAAAAGATTTTGATGAAACAAGCTACCAAAAAGAAGTAGCCGATCATTTTGATACAAGACATCATTCTGTTTCATTCAAAAATAGTGATGTTGTTGACTTATTCGAGAAAGTAATATGGCATACTGAAACTCCCATTCTACGAACAGCTCCATTTCCAATGTATAAACTATCAAAGTTGGTACGCGATAATGGAATTAAAGTAGTAATTACAGGAGAGGGAGCTGATGAAATGTTAGGTGGGTATAATATCTTTAAAGAAGCGATTATCAGGCACTTTTGGGCCAAATATCCAGATTCGAAGATACGTCCCCTGTTACTAAAAAAATTGTATCCTTATCTTCCGCAGCTTCAGGGATCAGGAAATAGTATGCTAAAACTATTTTTTGGGTATAAATTATCCGAAACCGAATCGCCAGCATATTCGCATTTATTAAGATGGAATAATACCAGTAGGATTATGAATCATTTTTCCGAAGATATTAAACATCGTATCAATGGTTCGAACCCTGTTGCTCAGTATAGTAATTCAATTAGCGATAAGCTGAAAGATTATTCTCCGATTGCAAAGGCTCAATACATCGAATCCAATATTTTCATGTCGGGTTATCTGTTGTCTTCTCAAGGCGATCGGGTCGCTATGGGAAATTCAGTGGAGGGAAGGTATCCGTTTTTGGATCATCGTATAATTGAATTTTGTTCAGGATTACCTGACGAATTTAAAATAAAGGGATTGGAAGAAAAGTACCTGTTAAAACAAGTTGTAAAAGATGTTATTCCTTCTTCAGTACTTAAAAGACCAAAGCAAGCGTATAGAGCTCCAATTGCACAAGCATTACTTGCAGATAAAAATGGATTTGTAAACGATATTCTTGCGCCTTCAAATGTGAAAAAAGTTGGTGTGTTTAATGATTCTAGCGTGACCAACTTCATTAGTAGAATGCAAAAGGGGGCATCAATTTCCGAAATAGATAATATGGCGTTAATGGGAATGCTATCCACTCAGATATTGCATAATCTGCATATCGGAGATTTTAAACCTTTGAGAGATAATGAAATTAGAAGTGGAGTAGTGATGAATAAATAACAAAAATTGCAGCATTATTGAAGATAATGAAATCGGCAATCATTTAAAATCAACTATAGAAGTTATTGACTTTGATATAAAATTAAAAAATGTAAAAATATGAGCATTAACAAAAAACCATTTTCAAAAGATATCCTTCATCTTGATAATATTGATGAAGTAATTGATAGTATTTGTAAAAAATTGCAGCAAGATGTGTTTAGAAGATTTCGTCGCTATGGTGGTGTTATCGGAGTAAGTGGAGGCATTGATTCATCAGTTACTCTGGCCATTGCAGTAAAAGCTTTTGGTGCAGGTAAATTATTGGCTATTATGCTTCCTGAAACAGATTCAAGTCCGGTAAGTGAATCGTTAGCCAGGGAGCTAACTGAAAAATTTGGGGTAAAGAGCATTGTTGAAAATATTAGTGGAGCTTTGGATGGCTTTGGATGTTATAAAAGGAGAGATGAGGCTGTGAAAAGTGTAGTTCCGGATTATGATCCGGCTGTAGATAAAATGAAGGTAATTATTCCTCAGGAATTTGTGAATAAAAATATGCCTCCAGTGCATTATGTTTCTGTTACTTTTAAAGATGGTTCAGAAAAGCAGGCTCGTTTGCCAATGAAGGAGTACTTGCAAATTGTCGCAGCTTCTAATTTTAAGCAAAGAAGTAGAGCTAATATGCTTTATTATCATGCTGAAGCTTTAAACTTTGCGGTGCTTGGAACTCCTAATAAACATGAAGTTCAACAAGGTTTCTTTGTGAAGTACGGTGATGGAGCAGCTGATGTAATGCCTATTGGTAATTTATATAAAACACAAGTATATCAAATAGCTAAACATTTGGGAGTTCCTGATTCAATTATTCAGCGTACGCCAACAACGGATACTTATACTGCAGAGCAAACCCAGGAAGAGTTTTTCTATCAAATGCCATTTGAATCAATGGATTTACTGTGGTATGGTTGGGAAAATGATTATAGTCCGGAAGAAGTTGCTGTTGTAATGAATATGACCTCTGAGGAGGTGAATAATATATACAAAAACTTTGCTCGCAAAAAGAAAACTACTGAATACCTTAGAACACCTCCTTTGCATGACTATCATATTGGAGTTACCGAAGTGGTTTCCTAAATATAGTAATGAGATCTTTGACACATATAATATCAAAATAATAATCAATCCTTCTTTATTGTAGGAGGGTCGATTTTTTTAAAAATAGTTTTATCAATAACTATAATTGCATACGGTAACGATAATTATAGAGAGCTTGACTTTTTTGAATGTGTTTAAGGACTTACACGTGGATGTTGTTAAATTATAAGTTAAAGTTTATGAATTGCATTGATTATCTATTGCCAAAACAAATAGAGGAAAGTGAAATCTTTGTTCTGGGGACAGGAGAACAATTGTCGTTTTACAAAATAGAACAACAGGTTTCTAAACTTTCGGCTATAATCAGGGATAAATTTGGATTAGGAAATAATTTTATTCTTTTATCTCCAAATAATAACTTTTTTATCATTAGCTATTTAGCCATAATGAAGTCGGGTAACGTAGTTGTACCTTTAAATCCTGCAACAGAATTAGAATCTTTAGAATTCATAAAAGAACGGTCTGATGTAAAGTTGGCTTTCATCCCTAAGTTAATGCAGCGAAGGATTCAGGTTGATTTTAATTCAATTTGGAGTGAAGATGATATTAAAGATTTAATTACAAATGAATCCATTCAACCACTGGGTGAAGAGGAAGGGGTTGATCCGGATACGCTGGCGCAAATAATTTATACTTCCGGATCAACAGCATTACCCAAAGGTGTAATGATATCTCATAAAAATATCATCGCAAATACATCATCAATCATTGAGTATTTAAACCTGTCTTCTGATGATATTATGGAAGTGGTATTGCCATTTTTTTATTGTTATGGTCTGTCATTATTGCATACTCATTTGAAAGTGAAGGGGAAGATTGTCTTAAATAATAATTTTATTTTTCTGGGGTCAGTGATCAACGATTTGAAAAAGTATAAATGTACTGGGTTTGCGGGAGTTCCAAGTCATTTTCAAATATTGCTACGAAAATCAGATACATTTGTTAATTCTGAATTCCCGAATTTGCGATATGTAACACAGGCTGGCGGAAAATTGCATACGGTATTTATTGAAGAATTTCAGCATGCTTTTCCGAATACCGAATTTATAGTTATGTACGGACAAACTGAGGCTACTGCCCGGTTATCATATCTTCCTCCTGAAAAACTTAAGGATAAATTAGGATCAATAGGGAAAGGTATTCCCGGAGTTGAATTAAAGGTAGTGGATGGTGATGGTGTGCCAACAAAACCAGGTGTTGTTGGAGAGATTATCGCCAAGGGTGATAATGTGATGTTGGGTTATTTTCAAGATGATAGTTCTACGGATGAAACATTAAAAAATGGATGGCTTTATACCGGTGATCTGGCAAAGATTGATAAAGATGGTTATATCTATCATGCTGCCCGACGTAAAGAAATTATTAAAGTAGGAGGTCGTAGGGTAAGCCCAAAAGAAATTGAGGAAGTTATTGTATCGATTCCGGGAGTCGTGGATTGTACAATTGAGGCGATTGCGGATGACATTCTTGGAGAGGCTATTAAGGCAACTCTGGTAAAAAATGAAACTGATGAAAGATTAAATGCAGATATGGTGAAGGAATTCTGTAGTAAAAAGTTAGCTGCCTATAAAATTCCACATTTTTTTGAGTTTGAGACGAAAATGAAAGTGAACTCAGCAGGTAAGAAGGTGAAAGTGTAACTATTTGGTAGTCAGGTTTTATGTTTGGTTGTTTAAGGAATTTGCAATACCTGTTTAAAGATTGATAAAGTCTTATATTTTAACTTAAGAAATAAAAAGAGGTGTATGTCATAAAATAACGGTGGTTGGTGTAATAACTGTTTTTATCAAGTAAATGATGCTGTAAATTAGTGGTATATAAAAATTGATAATACTTATGGATTCTACAAGTACAACAGGGGTGATGAATATACAGGAGACTGCATTGGTAAATGTTGCGGTAGATGACTTTGTTATTAATAAAACATTTACTGAGAATGCAAAAAAAGAAAAGATATTACAAGAATTAGATATAAGTATCTATGAATATCTATCTCAAAGAGTCATTCCGGAGTCTCCAGGAGTAAGGATAATGGCAACCAATAATATACAAGAAATTGTACCTTCAGAATTTGAAGGCGTTAAAAGTTTTGTAAACCTGAAGAAGGTAAACAATATTCAGTATATTAATAAATTTTTTAATCAGGTAAATAGGTGTTTGCCTGATGCAGGAAGGTTTATAGGTTGCGTTGAGGCAGTTAGTTATAAGAAAGAAAGAATACTAAAGAAAAGGAATATATTTACATTGATATATTGGTTTTACTGTTTTATATTCCATAGAGTATTTTCAAAAACAAAATTTCTTAAAAATATCTACTTTTTTTTAACTAAGGGCCGTTATCGTTGGCTTTCAAAAGCCGAAATATTAGGTAGGTTAGCAAGTTGTGGTTTTGAAATTATTGAGTATAAGCGAATTGGGAATAGGTTGTACTTTGAGGTTATTAAAACGAGTGAACCTTCTTACAATAAAAATCCTTCATTTGGTCCATTTTTTCCAATGAAAAGAGTGGGTAAAAATGGAAATATGATTAAGGTTTATAAATTGCGAACAATGCATCCATATTCTGAATATCTTCAGGATTTTGTCGTTAAAATGAATGGATATAATCATGTGGGTAAACCATCAAATGATTTTCGACTAACAGGATGGGGCAAGTTTTATAGGAAGTACTGGCTCGATGAATTGCCTCAACTTTTAAATGTACTTAAAGGTGAATTAGGTCTGGTTGGTGTAAGGCCACTCAGTAAAACACGATTCAATGAGTTACCTGAAGATGTACAAAAAGAGAGGATTAAGTTTAAGCCAGGATGTATACCTCCCTACGTTTCTTTAAACATGCCTGATTCAAATGGAAATATTGAGGCTGAAAGAATTTACATGAAAGAAAGAGGCGAAAAAGGATTTGTAATCGATGTAAAATATTTTTTCTTAGCACTGTTTAATATTTTTACCGGTAAAATTAAAAGTTCGTAAGTTGTATATAATATTTCACTTTTAAGTTCTGTGAGTATAATATGCGTTAGCTTGCTGAGTAGGCATAATTAAGATATCATTAATGTTTACGTGCTTTTGTCTTGTGATAACAAATTCTATAGTATCGGCAATATCTTGTGCTGATAAAGATACAATTCCAGAGTACACATTGTCAGCTTTTTTCTTATCACCATTAAACCTTACAAGTGAAAATTCGGTATCAACCATTCCAGGTGATATTGAATTGACTTTTATGTTGTGTTTTAATAAGTCAATTCTCATACCTTCAGTTATGGCATTTACTGCATGTTTAGTAGCGCAATATACACTTCCACCCTCATATACATTAATGCCGGCAATTGATGAAATATTAACAATGTGGCCATTTTCTTGATCCACCATCCCTTTAATAATCTCCTTCGACAGAAATAATAAACCAGTAATATTTGTATCGATCATCTGTTGCCATTTATTCCACTGAGTTTCATATACCTTTTCTGTGCCAGCTGCAAGTCCTGCATTATTTATTAATAGATCTATTTTTTTCCAATTCTCAGGAATACTTTTTAATGCATTCGTTGTTTCATGCTGTAATCTAATATCAAAACATAAACAAAGAGCTTTGATTTCATATGTCTTTTCTAAGTGAGATTTTAATTCGATAAGCTTGTCATTTCGTCGGCCGGTAATAATTACATGGTAATTGTTTTTGGCAAGCATAGTGGCCGTTGCCTTTCCGATGCCAGATGTAGCTCCTGTAATTAATGCAATTTTATTCATGGTTTTTATTATTTATTGTTTTTGATATAGCATGTTAAGTATATTTATTTTCACTTTGTGATTTGCCACATGAAAAGTATTTCGATAATATGGTAAAAATTTCTGCAACAATCTATAAAAATTATAAACGATCGATATTTGTATGGATGCCGTATAAATTAGGTTTTGATACATAAAATCAATCTTGTAGATCTTTGTTGTTCATTATTTTTTTTATAATTTCAAAATGTTTTAATGCCAGAACCAGACCTCTTAAAAACAAATATAGATTATCTTTAGCAATTCATGTAAATCATAGTCTAAGGCAATTTTCTATAAGTGATAGGGTGTGATTTATGCAGTTTAAATGGGATATAAAGAATGGTTTAAAGTTATTTGCATTTTTATGTGATGAATAAATATAAAAAATGTTTTCCCAAAAGGAAAGATTAGGCATTAGTATCAGGGAGTAAGTATCTGATAAAAATGATTCTATATTGTAAAATGTTAAATTAATACCAATGAGTAACAATAATTTCACCATCCAGAGTACGGAAAGTCTTAATCTTTCATCTTACGAAATAGAATTAATCGCTGAGATATTAAAACGAGAACCAAATGAACTTGAACTGGATATTTTTTCAAGGCTTTGGTCAGAACATGCCTCCTATAAAAACTCTTTAAAATGGTTAGGTAAATTACCAAAATCAGGTGATAAAGTTATTGTGCAAGCAGGTGCAGAATCAGCTGGTGCAATTGATATAGGAGATGGTTATGTCTGTGTGTTTAAAATAGAATCTCATAATCATCCTTGTTCTATTCAACCAAGATTAGGAGCACTTACAGGTTTACGTGTTGTTACCAGAGATGTATTTTCAATGGGTGCAAAACCAGTTGCTTTTCTAGATTCATTACGTTTTGGAGATGGTGAACGTGATACTGCTCGCTGGTTATTTTCAGAAGTAATTAAAGGTATTAAGGACTTCGAAGAAAATATGAAAGTCCCGGTTATTGGGGGTGAATCTTATTTTGATAAAGCTTTTAATTCCAGTCCACTTGTTAATAATATGACGGTAGGAGTGGCTAAAAAAGAAGATTTAATATATGGAATTGCAGAAAATGCTGATGATATTATTTTAATCGTAGGGGCATTAACGTGGAAGGATGGCGTTGATAATGATGCATTTTCTGCAGATGTTATATCTGAAAGAGTATCCGGGCAGCTCAGTTATGAACAGATGATGGATTCAACAGTTGAGAAAAGTCTGTTAGAAGCTGTAAAAGAATTGAATGAACATAAGCTCGTAGGTGGAATTCAAACAATTGGAGCAGGAGGAGTTGTAGGTGCTGCAACAGAAATGGCTGCACGAGGAGAAAAAGGGATGATTATTGATTGTAGCAAGATTCCTGTAAGAGAAAATGATTTAACAGGAAGGGAAAAGTTATTATCGGAAACCTGGGGGAGAATGCTCGTGTGCATTAATAAAGATAATCTTCAAAAAGTTAACGAGTTATTACAACCTATGCAGTTGGCGTCTTCTGTTATTGGTAAAGTTATTGATGATGATAGTTTGTTTTGCATGGATAACGAAGAGTTGTTAGCTCAAATCCCGGTAACCTATGTGGGGTTGGGGGGGAAAGCTCCTATTTACGATAGAGAAATTCAGGAACCGGTTGAAAATGAAATAAAATCACTTCATATTGACGATGTTCCTGAACCAGACCATTACCCGGAAGTGATAGGAAAAATGCTAAAGAGTATAAATATTGCATCTAAAAATTACCTTACAGATTCTTTCGATCATTCGTTACAAAAAGAATCATTAAGTAATAAATATCCATCAGATGCTTCTTTTGTATATGTTGAGGAAGCAGATAAAACACTTGCTGTAACAATTGATTGTAATTCATATTACGTAGAGTCAGATCCTTATATAGGTACCCAAATTGCTGTGGCAGAGGCAGCCCGAAATATTATTTGTGGAGGGGGTATTCCTATTGCAATTACTGATTGTTTAAATTTCGGAAATCCATATGATCCTGAGGTTTTTTGGCAATTTACGCGTGCTGTAGATGGATTATCAGAGGCATGTAAATTATTCAATACCCCGGTTGTAAGTGGTAATGTTAGCTTTTATAACCAAAGCTCAGTTGAAGGTAGGTTAACCTCTATTAGTCCTAGCCCTGTAATTGGCATGGTTGGTTTGGTTGAGGCAAAGGAGCATCATACTGTTTTATCATATAAGCATAAAGGCGATATGATATTTCTTATTGGAAAATCAAGAGATGATATAAATGCTTCAGAGTATTTAAATTTTTATCATGGTATAAAAAGTCACTCGACTCCTTATTTTAATATTGAAGAAGAACTGGAGGTTCAGGAAATTATTAAACAATTGATAAGGAAAAATCTGGTAAGGTCGGTTCATGATGTATCTTCCGGCGGGTTATTTTTTAATTTACTTGAATCAGCTGCTCCATTGAATTTTGGTTTTGATATTACTACGGATGCTGAAGTTAGAAAAGACGCGTTTTTGTTTGGGGAATCTCAAAGTAGAATCATCGTATCTGTATCTCCGGAAAAGCAAGATGATTTTGTTGATTTTATGCTTGATGCCGAGACTTCATTTTCTGTGCTTGGGCATGTAACCAAGGGTGAAATTAGAATTGATGATGAGTCTTTCGGATTTATTGATGATCTTAAAAATGTATTTTCCTCACATATGAAGAAATGGACTGATGGAGAAGTGTAATTAATATTCTGGATAAAAGATCAATTATAGACTGATGATAAATTACAGGTGGGGATTTCTAATAGTACTAATGTTTGTGCTTCCTCTGGTAAACTCTTATTCACAAGATGAAGTAAGTGTGCTGAAATTAGGAGAAATTATTCCAGATTTTAAGTTGGATGGTGTTGATAAATCTGTTTCAACAGCTGATTTAAAGGGGAAAGTGATTTTAATTAACTTTTTTGCGACATGGTGTCCTCCTTGTCGTAAGGAATTACCATCCTTAGAAAAAGAAGTTTGGTTAAAATACAAAAATAATCCGGCGTTTAAATTATTAGTTGTTGGAAGAGAACATTCTGTTGAGGAGATGCAGTCATTTTCAGAGGGGAAATTTACGATGCCATTTTTTGGAGATAAGGACAGAGCTGTCTATAGTTTATTTGCAGAGAATACCATACCTCGTAATTATATAATCAATAAAAAAGGAGAAGTAATTTATGCATCGTCGGGATACTCTGAGGAATCATTTGCTAAAATGATAAGTGTATTAGTTAATGAGTTGAAGTAAAAGTTTTCTAAAATTTTTTTCAATGATTAAATATAGCACACGTATTAGATGTGCATATGCTTTCTTGCAAAGACTAAATACTTATGTATTTTTGCAACAAAATTTCATTTCAAAAATAAATTAATGACCGTTACTCCTTATAAATCTTCAGCAGAGGGTAAAAAGAAGCAGATACAGTCAATGTTTAATAACATTGCACCTAAATACGATTTCTTAAATCACTTTTTATCAATGGGAATTGATAAAATATGGAGAAGAAGAGCAATTCGATTACTTAAAGGAATAGAAAATCCAGAGATATTAGATGTTGCCACAGGAACAGGGGATTTGGCTATTGCTGCACTTAAACTCAACCCTAAAAGAATAGTTGGACTGGATTTATCACCAGAGATGCTTAAGGTAGGAGAAGAAAAAATTCAAAGAAAAAACCTATCCCATATTATATCAATGGTTGAGGGAGATTCCGAAAATCTACCTTTTAAGGAAGGAGAATTTGATGCTGTTATGGTGGCTTTTGGTGTAAGGAATTTTGAAAATCTGAATAAGGGGTTGTGTGAAATAAATCGGGTGTTGAAGAAAGGTGGTAGATTTATGGTATTAGAGTTTTCGAATCCATCAACTTTCCCTTTTAAGCAGATTTATAAATTATACTCCACAAAAATATTGCCTTGGTGGGGTGGATTGTTATCAAAAGATAAAGATGCTTATACTTATTTGCCGGAGTCAGTTGCTGCCTTTCCTGAAGGAAAAGCATTTGTGTCGGAGTTGGAAAGTGCTGGATTTGAGTGTTTAAAGGTTTGGAAGCAAACATTTGGTGTTGCAACTATTTATTTTGCTGAAAAAACAAAACAATAATTTTTACAAAATCTAGTTATTTTGATGAAGAGTATTTACCGTAAATGTTACTAAGGTTGTATCAGAAATGAAATTGAAATTAAAATATATTGTACTTTTTTTTGCATGGATACTCATTCATGTTGTTTCGGCACAAAATTCAAAGAAAAAAGTTCCGAATCTTCCTGCTTTTGATGAAAAACCAATTCATTATGGGTTTTTAATTGGTTTTAATACCATGAATTTTAGTATACAACATACAGGGGCTTCCACGCCTGAAAATGGTAATAATCCAAGATATTGTGAGGTTTTGAATTTGAATCCGGGTATAAACTTAGGAATCGTAACGAGTTTACGCTTAAATAAAAACTTTAATTTACGAGTTTTGCCGGGTATTTCTTTTGGACAAAGAGATTTATCTTATATAGATCAGGATGGGAATATTGACGATGAACCTCTTCAGTTAAATTCAACTTTTCTTGAGATGCCTATCATGATTAAATATAGCTCAGCAAGAATGCATAATTTCAAACCTTATTTAGTAATGGGAGTTAATCCTCGATTTGATCTGGCTAAAAATAGGCAGGATGGATTGTCTCTTAATAGTTTAGATTATTATTATGAGATTGGAGCAGGTTTTGATTCATATTTAAACTTTTTTAGATTATCTACAGAGCTGAAAATATCAATAGGTGTTACAGATGTATTAAACCATGACGGCACTGGTGATTCTATTGATTTGCCTTATACCCAAGCTATTGATAGATTAACATCCAGAATTTTTGTGTTGTCATTCTTTTTTGAATAGTATATTCTTCTATTATCTAGAAACACTGGTTAATAAATGTCTTGTTGTATTTATATATATCTTATAAAATACATTTAAACTATTATCTTTGCGGCGTTTAGCAAGAAAAGAATGAAGAAAGATATCGCATTAAGGTTAACACCTCAAGAGGCTTCCGATGAAAAATATTATAAACCTTTAATAGCTAAAAAAATGAAGGTTGCCCCTGATAAGATTACCTCTATCAGGGTGAGAAAAAGGTCCATTGATGCTCGTCAGCGTCAGGTTATGGTGCAGTTATATTTTGATGTGTATGCCAATACACCAGCTCCGGAGAAGAAGATTATTAGTTTCGAATATCCTGATGTTTCTAAAAAAGCGGAAGTGGTTGTTGTTGGGGCAGGCCCTGGTGGATTGTTTGCTGCTCTTCGATTAATTGAGTTGGGTTTTAAACCAATCGTTGTAGAAAGAGGGAGGGATGTTAATGAAAGGAAAAAAGATATTGCTCTGCTGAATAGAAATAATCCTGTAAATCCGGAATCGAATTATGCTTTTGGAGAAGGGGGAGCAGGAACATTTTCTGATGGTAAGTTATATACAAGAAGTACTAAGAGAGGTGATTTTAATAAAATTCTTGATGTTCTTTATTTTCATGGAGCTCAGGAGGATATTCTGGTGGATTCCCATCCTCATATAGGAACAGATAGATTACCTGGTGTAATCAAGAAAATGAGGGAGTCGATTCTAAATGCTGGAGGAGAGGTATTGTTTAACTCTATGGTATCTGACCTTATTATTTCTGATGATAAGGTTAATGGAGTTGTATTGAAAGATGGTACTTCAATTAAAGGAGAAGCTGTTATTCTGGCTACGGGACATTCTGCAAGGGACGTGTATAACATGTTACATGATAAAGGAATTGAACTTGAAGCCAAAACATGGGCAATGGGAGTCCGGGTTGAGCATCCACAAGAGTTAATTGATCAAATCCAATATCACTCTCCTGAAGGACGGGGAGAGTATCTGCCTGCAGCGTCCTATAATTTTTCTACCCAGATAATGGATAGAGGTGTGTATTCATTTTGCATGTGTCCCGGTGGTTTTATAGTGCCGGCAATGACAGGTGAAAATGAAATGGTTGTGAATGGAATGTCTCCATCAAAAAGAAATTCTCCATTTGCGAATTCGGGAATGGTGGTTGAAATTCGACCAGAAGATATTCCGGATGAGTTTAAAAAACAAGGTGTTTTGGCAGGATTAGCCTATCAAAAAGAGGTGGAACGACTATGTTATATCAATGGGGGTAATAATTTAATAGCTCCGGCTCAAAGATTAACTGATTTTGTAGATTCCCGTTTGTCGTTTGATTTGCCAGAAACCTCATATGTTCCGGGTACCATTGCATCTCCACTTCATTTTGTATTACCGGATGGTATTACAAGTAGATTACAAGAAGGGTTCAAGCAATTTGGGAAATGGGCTACAGGGTTTGTTGACAGTGAGGCGATTGTTTTAGGAACTGAATCTAGAACATCCTCACCAGTTCGAATACCAAGAGATCCCTATTCACTTCAACATGTGAAAATAAATGGATTGTTTCCTTGTGGGGAAGGAGCCGGATATGCAGGAGGAATTGCATCATCTGCAATTGATGGAGAAAAATGTGCAGAGGCAGTTGCTCAATTGTTATCAGATAATTGATTGACCTCTGGTTTCATAATATACTAACCTCTTCGACATAAAATCTGAGCTCTTTAATTTTAATCGAGCTGAGGTTACTAGTAACCTGAGTTCGATTAAAATTAGCGAGCTCAAATTTCAGTAAATGATTGATTTACAATATAAATTTTTGAGACATA